>CAITGN010000139.1:0-3800 GCA_903891965.1 uncultured Bacteroidota bacterium | reverse complement strand
TAACGATTATGTCAAAAAACATTCAAACCAACAGGCTATTTGTTGCAAGCTGTCTAGCTTTATTAGTCACTTCTCTTTCTTTTGGAATTAGAGCTGGGGTACTAAGCCAACAAGGCATTGATTTTCAATTAACGAATGCGCAATTGGGCACCATTGCAGCTACCGCCTTCTGGGGCTTTCCACTTGCCATGCTAGTAGGTGGCACCATTGTTGATATTATTGGCATGAAGCGCTTATTAGTGCTTGCCTTTATATTTCACTTAGCAGGTATTGTACTTACTATTTATGCTACAGGCTATTGGAGTTTATTTTTCTCTACTTTATTAATTGGTATTGCCAATGGTACTGTAGAAGCTTCTTGTAATCCTTTAGTAACGGCTTTATATCCAAATAACAAAACTACTAAATTGAACCACTTTCACTTATGGTTCCCTGGAGGTATTGTAATTGGTACTTTAATTGTATTCTTATTTAATAAAATAGGATTAGGTACAAATTTACAAGTAGGCATGATGCTAATTCCTACTATTTTATATGGTTACTTCTTTTCTAAATTAGAATTTCCTGAAACAGAGCGTGTATCAAGTGGTGTATCTGCATCAGAAATGTATAAGAGTTTATTAAATCCTCTTTTTATTTTTATGATTATATGTATGTTCGGAACTGCCATCACGGAATTGTTTACTGGACAATGGATTGATATACTATTGAAAAATGTGAGTGACAATGCTATTTTGTTATTAACTATTGAAACAGGAATTATGGTGATTGGCCGTGCCTTTGCAGGTCCGGTGGTCCATAAATTTTCTCCTTCAGGTGTATTATTAATATCGGCTATTTTAGCTGCTGCTGGTTTATACTTATTAGGGCACAGTACTGGCAATATGTTATTTGCAGGCGCTATTCTTTTCGGCATTGGCGTATGTTATTTCTGGCCAACCATGTTAGGCTTTGTTTCTGAAAACTTACCTAAGACAGGTGCTGTAGGCATTAACTTAATGGGTGGTGCGGGTATGTTCGCTGTATCTGTTTATATGATATTTATGAGCGATTTCTATGATAAATTAGTGAATGCAAATATACCAGTAGGCACTGCAGATGCAGACTTAGCAGCAGTTACCAACGAGGCTAAAAAATTAGCAGGTCCTGAAGTCATCAACGCCACTTTAATGATTCCATTAATTTTAATTGTTGCCTTTATTGGATTAAATATATACATGAAAAATAGAAAAGCAGCCACTGCTTAATAAATTATATGTATTATTAAAAATAACCCTTGTAGTCTCTGTATTACAAGGGTTATTTTTTAAATTAGTAGTATTAAAATACGATTGAATAAAGAATTCAATATGCGAACTGTTGTTTTACATTTTACTTTTTCATTATGCTTACTATTTTTTATAGGCGCTTGTACTACAGCACCCGGCTATTTAAAAAACAATGAAAAAATTGGGCAGTTGATAGATTCTACAAAAACTACTTATGTACTTTATGCATACGATGAACAGTATTCAATTGAATCTCATTATTACGACAAAGAAGGAGCCTTACTTAAAGTAGTAAAATACGACGAACTAGCACGTTCTGTTATTTATAATGTGAGGTCTAAAAAGGCAAGCGAATTAAAAACTTTGGAACAATAGTAAAAAGGGCATTTTTTTATAAAGACCTAAGTCATTTTTATAAAGAAGCTAATACGGTATCTAAATTAGTAAGTAAGTCTTTTGCATTTTGCATAGAGAAAATAATGGGAGGTTTAATTTTAAACACATTATTATAAGGTCCATCAACACCCATTAAAAAACCTTTATCCTTCATTCTTTCAACCGCTAGCTTAATGGCCTCCGTGGCGGGCTCTTTGGTCACTCTATCTTTGACTAACTCTAGTCCAATAAATAAACCCGAACCTCTTACATCTCCAATAATGGAATGTGTATGCATAAGTGCACGCATACCTTCCAATAAATAATTACCTACCTGCAATGCATTTTCTTGTAAACCTTCTTTCTTAATAACTTCTAATACAGCCAAGCCAGTTGCCATTGAAACGGGGTTACCTCCATAGGTATTAAAATACTCAATACCATTATTAAAGCTATTGGCTATTTTATCGGTTACAATGACTGCAGCTAGGGGATGGCCATTGCCAATGGGTTTACCCATTACTACTATATCGGGTACCACCTCTTGTAATTCAAATCCCCAAAAATGAGAACCCACTCTTCCAAAGCCCACTTGTACTTCATCTGCAATACATATGCCACCGGCTGCTCGTACATGCTTGTATACTTCTTTTAAATAATGGGGCGGTAGGGGCATTTGTCCACCAACACCTAATAGTGTTTCACAAATATAGGCGGCAGGTTTTTTATTTTCTTTTGCTAATCTGTCAATGATATTTTTTACATCCATTGCGTATTTACCTCCTGCGCTAGTATCGTCATAGGTATAAGGGCCTCTATATAAATCGGGATTCATGGCCTTATGTATCCAAGGCATTTGACCCATGCCACCTTCTCTATCAAATTTATAGGGACTCATTTCAATAGTTGCCGTTGAAGTACCATGATAAGCATGGTCTAAAACAATAATATCTTTTTGCTTTGTGAAATGCCTACTTATTCTAATGGCTAAATCATTGGCCTCACTTCCACTATTGGTAAAATAACAAACATTTAAACCAGCGGGTAAACTAGCCGTTAATTTTTCTGCATACTGAATTAAATGCTCATTTAAATAGCGGGTATTGGTATTTAAACTAGCAATTTGTTTTTGCATTACCCTTACTACGCTTGGATGACAATGCCCTACATGACTTACATTGTTGACGCAATCAATATAGGTATTGCCTTTGTCGTCATATAAATATTGTAAGGCAGCTTTATCAATTTTTAAATGCTTTTCATAACTAATACTAAGGTTTCTTCCAATATGTGCCTTTCTTTTTGTTTCTAAATTTGTATAATTTTCTTTTTCATTAATGATGGAACTAAAATGACAAGCCAGTCTAAAAGCATTTTCTGCTTTGATTGGATTTAGTGTAATTAAATAAGAGAGTAAATTCCAAGCAGGCTGCTCTGTTATAAAATGATGTTCGTTATTCGTTGCTAAAGAACCATTGTAGGCAGACTGTGTTACACTAATACATAATCTTGCAGCAATTAAATAATATAAAATACTTAATTCTTTTTCTTCTAAGGCATAAGCACTATGGTATCCCTTTACTACTAAAACGGCTGCGGCTAGTGGGTCGGGCTGGTGCAGCATTGCATAGGTACAGGCTACTGCTACATTATTAATTAATGCAGTGTATACCATATCACCAAAATCA
Organism: uncultured Bacteroidota bacterium; assembly: GCA_903891965.1. Classification (GTDB taxonomy): domain Bacteria; phylum Bacteroidota; class Bacteroidia; order Chitinophagales; family Chitinophagaceae; genus Sediminibacterium. Next base: position 469 of record CAITGN010000139.1, on the reverse strand, counting down.
ATTAGTCCTGCAATGGCATCCCCTTCCACTAATACATTATAATCATTGGCGTCATTATGCGTATAGGCCTGTCTATAAGAAGAAAGGGTGGGTAGAACCTCAGTTTCAAATTGCAGCATAAAATAATCGGCAATTCTTTTTTTAGCAGCATCCTTTATATAGCTCATTTTATAATTCGCATCGCGTGCAGTACTTATATCCCAAGTATAATGCCTATGCATGCCCGGATGCTTAAAACTTTCAAGGCTTTTATCCATCTTGCCTAAGAAGGTTCCTAAGTTTTGAAATAAAGCTTTGTTTTTTGTTGGCGCTTCTACCCAAAAGCTACCTTCTAGAAAACTTAATATTCTAATATAATAAGTTTGTTCATCAACAATTATTTCTGTTAAGGTTTCTCCTTTTTTATTTAAGGTATACACTTGAAATTGTGCAGCTAAATCCGATTTTGCTAAATGTTGTAGAATTTTTA
>CAITGN010000138.1:0-4814 GCA_903891965.1 uncultured Bacteroidota bacterium | reverse complement strand
ATCTATGCAGCAGTAGTGGGCGTTATGCTAGGCGCTACGCTTCATTTAATAGGAGGCATTTCCCTAAAAATAGAGTACTACTCTTCACTTACTTTTTATACCTATATTTTTGTATTTCTTGCAAGCACCTATTTAATTTATAAACAAAAAATTGCAGCGCAGTGGGTTGTTATATCTACCATCGCCCTTGGCTTTTTACTTACTTTTCTAAATACGTATTGGCCTTTATAATTAAAAGGTAAAAACCTGTTAATTATAAAGTAAAACGTAGTTATGTAAACTTGTCTTACTAATATTGCACACGCTATGAACGCTAAGTTTAAATATATCATTATTTTCTTGCTTTTTTTGTCTTTCAAAATGAATGCGCAAACTATTCCAGTTAGCGGTGTGGTCTATGATATATCTGGAAGAAGGCCTATTGAAGCAGTGATTGTATATAGTAATTCTAATCATGCATTCACCGATTCTTTGGGGCGTTATTTAATTTATGCCAAAGCGAAAGACTCACTTTGGTTTTCCTTATTCGGAAAGACTACACATAAATATCCAATTGACACCATTGAAGACTTGCGCAATTTCAATGTCATGATTCATGTAACTGGATTTGATTTACCAGAAGTGCGTGTTAGAAATAGTTATTATAAATTGGACTCTATTCAAAACAGAATCGATTATGCTAAATATTTTAACTATCAAGCGCCTGGTATTAGACTCAGCGGAGGGCAACAACTATTTGGTTCCAATGGCTTAACGGTTGGGTTTGATTTAGATGAAATTATAAATATGTTTCGTGTCAAAAGAAATCGAAACTTACAATTTTTACAAAAGCGTTTACTCTCTCAAGAACAGGAAAAATATGTGGGGTACCGTTTTACCAAAAGAACTGTAATCAAACTTACTCATTTAGAGGGGGAGGAATTAGAGCGCTTCATGAACTTTTGCCGACCTTCCTATGAGGTCCTAGGCTTATTAAATGACCTAGAATTGGGCTATTATATTCAAAAGAAATTCGAAGAATTTAAAAAGACCCCGTAAAAGCCTCTACAACCTAGGAATCGCTAAGCCGCCACTCATCTATTTTGTTTTTAAAAAAGACAATTTTTGGCTATCTTGAGTCACTAAAAATGATTGTTTTGAGAAATTTATTTATTCTTTCTTTTGTCTGCATGATTGCAGGGGTTGGATGTAAGGAAAAGTCAAAGAGTTTTGACAAGTTCAACGCAAATGCACCCGTTTTTGTTGATGTTGCACTAGCAGCTACTCAAATAGTAGACAAATCGGTAGAAGTGACTGGAACAGTCTTGGCAACTGAGTCCATTGAACTGCGTCCAGAAACCAATGGTAGAATTACCTATTTACAAATTCCAGAGGGTAAAATGGTTCAAGCAGGAACAGTTTTAGCAAAATTGAATGATGCAGACTTGCAAGCGCAGTTGGAAAAAATTAAAGTACAATTGGAATTAGCTACGATCAATGAGCAAAGAAATTTACAATTGTTAAAAGTGAAGGGCATTAATCAAAGCGATTATGATATTTCTTTACAACAAGTGAAAAGTTCAAAAGCGGATTTAGCTTACACGCAATCCTTAATAGACAAAACAATTATGAAAGCTCCTTTTACAGGACAAATTGGTTTAAGACAAGTAAGCCTTGGTGCATTTATTAATACTACTACTACTGTTGCTAGTTTACAAAAAACGGATAAACTTAAAATAGATTTTACAGTGCCTGAAATGTTTGACACTTATATAAAAGTGGGAAAGACTATTCAAGTTGAAGGTATTGATGGATCTACTAAAAAAATGAATGCTACTATATTTGCTATAGAGCCTCAAATTATCGCCACCACTAGAAATATTAAAGTACGTGCGCAACTGCAAGGTAAAATGTTACCTGGTGCTTATGTAAAGGTTTACTTAAGTGAGACGGTTAAAAAGCCTAGCATTATGGTACCTACGAATGTGATTATCCCTGAATCTAAAAGCAAACAAATTGCTATTGTAAAAAATGGTATGGCTGAATTAGTAGATGTGGAAACTGGATATAGAACTGTGGGCGCTGTTGAAATTACCAAAGGGCTCAATATAGGAGATAGCGTTATTGTAGCAGGAATGCTTTTTGTTAGACAGGGTAGTAAAATAAAAGTGGGTAAAACAATTCCTATCATAGACATTACTAAATAGAACTCTTAAAGTCCCCTTAAATAATCTTATTAGATGAATATATCTGAACTTTCGTTAAAACGTCCTGTACTAGCCATTGTAATGAACCTTGCCATTATCATTTTTGGCTTAGTAGGTTTTTCATTTTTGGCTTTACGTGAATATCCAGCCATTGATCCGCCCATTATTAATGTTCAAACTACTTATTCAGGAGCGAATTCTCAAGTCATACAAAATCAAATTACAGAACCATTAGAAAAATCAATCAATGGTATTCCCGGCATTAGAACTATTAATTCTTCTAGTTCTGTAGGTTCTTCAAATATTACAGTTGAATTTAATTTAGGGGTGAATTTAGAAACAGCGGCCAATGATGTGCGAGACAAAGTGAGTCAAGCGGCTAGAAGTTTACCAGAGGATATCAATAATCCGCCCATTGTATCAAAGGCCGATGCGAATACCGACTTCATTTTATTAATGACTTTAAGAAGTAAAACAAAGAGCGCTTTTGAATTAACCGAATATGCAGAGAACGTATTACAACAACGTTTTCAAACTATCGACGAAGTAAGTGGTGTGAATGTGAGAGGAAAAAGGTTTTCTATGCGTATTTTCCCTGATCCGGATTTATTGAATGCTTACGGTATTGCTTTTAATGATATTCAAACTTCTTTAAATAAAGAGAACGTAGAATTGCCTTCCGGTAAAATTTATGGTAGAAAAACGGAGTTCATTATTAGAACTTTAGGAAGACTTACTACTGAATCTGATTTTAGAAATATTATTTTAAAGCAAGATGCAACAGGCATTGTTAAACTAGGAGATGTTGCTAAAGTAGAATTAGGTCCAGAGCAAGAAGACCAAGGCGTTTATTTTAATGGCATACAAACTGTCATGATTACCTTGTCACCACAACCTGGTGCGAATTATATTAAAATTGCAGATGAATTTTATAAAAGATTAGAGGAAGTAAAAAAATTCAATAAGTCTGATATTGAATTTGCTGTTCCTATTGACAATACAAAAACAATTCGTCGTGCCTTACTTGAAGTAAGAGAGACAATTTTTATTTCATTTGGATTAGTGGTACTCGTTATTTTCTTCTTTTTTAGAAACTGGTTAATTGCCATTAGGCCTTTGATCGATATTCCAATTTCATTAATAGCTACTTTCTTTATCATGTATATGGCAGGTTTTTCTATTAATGTATTAACCTTACTTGCCATTGTACTCGCCACGGGTTTAGTCGTGGATGATGGAATTGTGGTCACGGAAAATATTTTTAGAAAATTAGAAGAGGGGCTTCCACTTAAGCAAGCAGCTAGAGAAGGTAGTAAAGAAATTTTCTTTGCAGTCATATCAACCTCTATTACACTAGCGGTGGTATTTATGCCTGTTATTTTTCTAGAAGGTTTTATTGGTTCTTTATTTAAAGAATTTGGTGTGGTGATTGCAGGGGCGGTTTTGGTTTCAGCTTTTGTGTCTTTAACCATTACACCTGTATTGAATGTGTACCTTAGTAGAAAGGACGGCAAACAAGGAAGTTTTTATGAAAAAACAGAACCCTTCTTTAAAGGGATGGAGCTAGGCTATAAGAATTTATTAACTAAATTTTTGAAACTACGTTGGATGGCTTGGGTGGTTGTATTTCTTTGTGTAGTAATTATAGGGGCTATAGGAAAAAATATTCAAAGCGAATTAGCACCCATTGAAGATAAAGCAGCTATAAGAGTAAATATGTCAGGCCAAGAGGGTATTAGCTATGAAGAAACGAAAGGGAATTTCTTAAAAGCAGTAAAGCTTATTCAAGACTCTGTTCCTGAACATGCTTTCACCTTTGGAAGTGTTCCTGGATGGGGCGGAGGGGGAAGTTCAGTAAGCAGTAGAGTAGGTTTTGTGCCTATTGCCAATAGAGATAGAACACAGACCGAAATTGTTACCGACTTAAATAAGAAGTTTAAGAAATTTAAAGACGTAAGAGTGTTCTCTATTGAAGAGCAAACTATTTCTGTGGGTATGATGTCTAGAGGTTCATTGCCTGTTCAGTTTATTATTCAAAATTTAGACTTTGATAAATTACATGCAGCCATCCCTAAATTTTTAGAAGCTGCTAGAAAAGATAAAACTTTTCAAAACGTTGATGTGAATTTGAAATTTACTAAACCTGAATTTGATTTAACCATTGACAGAATGCGTGCAAGAGACTTAGGATTAAGCACTGCCGATATTTCTCAGGCATTACAATCTGCATTCAGTGGTGCTCGTTCTGCTTATTTTATTATGAACGATCGTCAATATGAAGTGATTACCCAAGTAAAAAGAGCTGACAGGTCAAAGCCTACCGATATTAATAGTTTATATATTAGAAATAACAGAGGAGAAAGTATTCCTATTTCAAGTGTGCTGAAGTTAGTGGAAAATAGTAACCCTCCTACATTGTATCATTATAACCGATTTAACTCAGCTACCATTTCAGCTTCATTAGCGGAGGGTAAAACAATAGGCGATGGTGTTAATACCATGAATAAAATTTCTAAAGAAGTCTTAGATGAGTCTTTTCAAACTTCTTTAAGCGGCCCTTCTAGAGATTTTCAAGAAAGTTCTTCTAATATTTCTTATGCATTATTTTTAGCCTTGATTTTAATTTAT
>CAITGN010000137.1:0-1917 GCA_903891965.1 uncultured Bacteroidota bacterium | reverse complement strand
CTTATTGCGAATATTAGGGCAACTCTTTCTAAGTATATACAATTTACATACTCATGTTTATTATTTCCATGGACATTCACAAGTTTAATATAGATACTTGTTAATTATAATCCTTATTATATCGTCATTCATAATATATTTATCATTAAGTTTTGCTATAAGATTAATAACAATTTTTTTATCCTCAAATAATTCTGAAAGTTCTTCAAGCTCTTTCTCCATCTTGGACACTTGATATTCAAGTGCGATATTCATGTATATCAACGACCTATTTAGAAAATATCCCGTCCTTACATCATTTCGGTACATATATGTATGTGTGAAAATATCTATACCTATACCTTGCGGTGGTGCGTAATCCATTTTCTCCACGTCAAATGGATTTATTCTGTAATAACATACATTCCCGCTTGGGATTATCTTGTTTGTATGCTTATAGTTTTGATCAATATCTAAATCAATATATGCCGTATCCAAAGACCACACTCTATTTGCTGAATATTCATATTCCTCATCATATTTATCATATTTATATGATGAGGAATATGAATATTCAGGACTTAGGTACACAGAAAGTGGAGGACGATATTCAATCTGAATTTAAAGGCATACTAAATTATGCCGTTATTGGTTTAATACAATTAAAATTGGGCGATCCTAAAGTAGATGAGCTTCCTGTGGATCAAGTACAGGCTCTTTACCAAGAAAATGTTTTGTTTGCCAAAACCACCATGATGGATAAAAATCATGACTATGGGGAAGCTTGGAGAGATATGAGTCAAGAAAGTTATGCCGATTTAATTTTAATGAAATTAATGCGCATTCGACAAATTTTAACCAACGATGGTAAAACACTAATAAGTGAAGGTATCGATGCCAATTTTGTTGACATTCTTAATTATTCAGCATTTGCCTTAATACAAATGGCAGAAGGTAAACACTAAAAATAAGGTATGCAAAACTTCCTTAAAATTTTACGCTGGACAGTAGGTTTACTTTTTATTTTTTCTGGTTTAATTAAAGCCAATGACCCCTTGGGCCTTAGCTATAAAATGCAAGAGTTTTTCGATGTATGGGGTGTTCAATTTTTAAATGATTATACTTTAGCCTTTGCGCTTGTGATGAATACACTTGAAATAGTAGCAGGTATTGCCTTACTCATTCAATTTCCTTACAAACAAACCCTTTGGTTATTACTTGGGCTTATTGTATTTTTTAGTTTCCTTACTGGCTATGCCTTGTTTTCAGGTAAAATAAAAACCTGTGGTTGCTTTGGTGACTGCATTCCATTAACCCCCAAGACCTCCTTTATTAAAGACATTGTGCTTTTAGTGTCCATTGTTATTTTATTAATAAATCATAAAAAAGCCAAGTCCAATACCCATAAGTATTTAGGCATTTTTGTTTTACTCTTAGCTACAACAAGCGTTGGCTACGGGCAATATTATGTTTTAGATCATTTACCCTTTATAGACTGCTTGCCTTATAAAGCAGGTAATGATATTGTAGAAAAAATGAAACAACCTGATGGCGCTATCAAAGACAGTGTTTCCATTCAAATGGAATTTGAGAAAGACGGCAAGGCTTACTTTTTTGATGCCAATCATTTTCCAGAAAATTTTGATTCTACCTATGTATATAAAAATAGAAAAGAAGTAGTTGTGAGTAAAGGCAATGGTTTAGTTCCCGCCATTGTAGATTTTGAAATTACGAATCTAAATGGGGTAGATACTACTCAGGCTTTATTTGCCACTGAAATTCCTTATGTCTTAGTATTAGCTGGCAAGATTGAAGCTAATGTTCCTTGGGAGAATCTACTTTCTTCCTTACACAAAAAATATAAACTAGTGTATATTGTTACATCAGATAAAGCAGGTGCTCAACAATTTTTATCCAAAGAAAATATTTTAATAGGGG
>CAITGN010000136.1:0-11590 GCA_903891965.1 uncultured Bacteroidota bacterium | reverse complement strand
TTTTACTTGGGATGAACTACTTTAAAATATCCTTAATAATCTTCAAATGATGGTGGGTATGTACCCCTAAGAACTTAAAGGTGTCTTCTGTATTGAGGTCTCCAAAAATGGGATGGGTGAAAAATTGATTCTTGCCTGCCTTCGAAAGCGCTTCCACATTTTTACGAGACGCTTCTATACTTTGTAAAATAGAGGCAGGGCTCAATTCCTCAGAAGGCATAGTAAAAGATGGCGCCTTGGCCTTCCCTCTTGGGAATGAGTTAAGTAAAAGTACTATAAATGCCTTAAAACTAAATTTCTTAATAAATTTTGTAGCATCGGATTTAATCACTGCAGCGCATACACTATTTATAACTAAACAACTATGTACAATATGCCAGCCTACATTTCCTTCAGAAATAGTTTGATTAAATTTTGAATAATTAGTTATTTGAGCTTCGAATTTGTCAAGTAAGCTATTTAATTTGTTCATATAAATATTATTTCAAAGTGGTAAAATTAATACTTATTTAAAACTTCTAAATTTATTTCTAAAGTTATAAAGCACTGAAACATTCCAATCAAAATTTACACTTCCTGTTACATTGGAACGAATCTCTTTATTAATCATTGACATCAACACAAAAGGAGACTTGGCTTTAGCTAAAACTAGATTAGAAGTAAAATAATACCCATCTTCTTTATCTGATTTTAAGTAATACACTTGAGGAGAAAAATTAAAGCTATAGCCAGAAAATAAAGGTATTTTAGAAATACCAGTACTAAAATTTACATAATGTATGTTCTTGGGGCCATCCTCTTGTAATCCGTGTCCGTTTAAATAATAAATGCCAAAATTTAAATGGTCGTTTACTTTATAAGAAGGCACAAATTCAGTTGCTATAAAACGTCTAGCTTGTGTAATTTTCCAAGACTTGCCCTCTTCAGTAACAGTGCGCAACCCAAAATTATAAGCAGGATGAATACCAATATTTACTTTGAACTTCCCTTCTGTTTTTAACTTATAACGAAACCATAAAATACCCCCGCCCTTTTTGCCATCAAAAGTTAAGCGAAGGTCTGGGTCAATACTAAACCTACCTCCTCTTGATAAAGAATAGCTAAGATTAAAGGCTGGTTGCTTTAATGAAAAAGTGGGAATGATTGAAATCCCATTAGTTGTTGCACCTATATTACCACTCACATATAATTCTTTAGTGGTTGTATCCTGCGAAAAGCTGAATATAGAAACCATTAAAAAAGAAATACCCATTAAGCTTTTTCGCATTTATTGTACAATTTTTGCAAAGGTACAAACTTATATATCAATAATATGAAATATCATGGTTTATTATTTACATTTTCACTTGCAATAATAGCTTGTTTAATTGATTGATTTCTATAGCTAACTCCGCTTTTAGCTCATCAAATACTTTATAAGAACCTGCAGTAGGTTTATAGTCACCCGACTCTACCACACGCATTAATGAAGCAAGCTTGTTATTTAATTTAATAGGGAAGTTTAAAGGGTCTTGTGAGCTTTGATTACGCACTTGATATAAATTTTCTTCTATTTGTGAAATAGCAGCAATGAAAGAAACGGTAGATTTTGATAGTCCTTTTTTACTTAATTTCGCTTCTTCATTTAATTTTTCCTTAATGCCTCTTATTTTTATAACAGCGTCATTGGCCACTGTTACCTGATCTCTAATTTGCATAGCTAAATTAAATTTCTCTTGCATATCAGCTATACTTACGTCCTTCACCCTTGGATCCATTTTAATTTCAAAATTTTCAGTAGCTACTTGTGACCCTGCAGTAATTCTTACCTGATAATTACCTGGCACAGCCGTTGGACCGGTATACACTGGCGCACTCCAAAATATCATTCCCTTAAAATAACTTGCAGATGGATATTTTAAATCCCATTCAAAAACATTTAAACCCATCTTAATAGTGGGTGGCTTTGGTTTGCGGTCTTCATCATCTTCATCGGCTTCTCCGTTTTCTTTTTTAGCTTTTGCTAACTCTCCTATAAAAGTATTCACCAATTTTCCTTGAGCATCTAAAATTTCAATTTTTAAATCTTTCTTAGTAGAATCTAAAAAATAATGAAATACAGCTTTTTGCACCGACCTAACTGCATAATAAGGTTTAAATAAATGTAGTCCGGCCTTTATGCCCGCATCCTTTGATCTTACTGGTGAAATATCGTCTAATACATATATAGACCTACCATGTGTTCCAATAACTAAGTCTTTATCGGTTACTTGAATATCAGATACTTGAACATCAGGTAAATTTAATCTTAAAGACTCCCAGCTTGCGCCATCGTTATAAGAAATCCAAATACCATGTTCTGTACCTGCATACAATAAGCCTGCACGCGTAATATCTTCTCTTACGGAATGAACATAATCATCGACACGAATACCTGTAATTATTTTAGTCCAAGTTTTTCCAAAATCATTGGTCTTCCAAATATACGGTGTACGATCATCCATTTGATAACGCTTGGCCGCAATATATGCAGTACCCGCATTAAAATGTGAAGCTTCAATAATACTTACACGCGTATTTTTAGGCATGTCTTTTGGTGTAATATTTTCCCAATGCTTACCGCCATCTCTTGTTATATGAATAAGCCCATCATCAGAGCCTGCCCAAATAATATTCACATCTTGATAAGAGGGTGCTAAAGCAAAAACTGTCCCGTAAATTTCAGGACCATTCATATCTCTTGTGATAACACCGCCACTCACACCTAAGGTGGTTGAATCGTTATAAGTTAAGTCTGGACTAATTTGTTCCCAACTTTGTCCTTCGTTCGTTGTTTTCCAAACATGTTGCGAACAAGTAAATAAAACGTTAGGGTCGACTGGTGAAAAAACAATTGGATAAGTCCACTGCCATCTTTCTGGTAAGGTCTTTGCTTCTTCTCCAGAAAAAAATCTTGGATATACTTGTACATCTCTCACTTGACCTGTCATTCTATTAATACGCGTTAACAAAGCGCCTTGACTACCTGCATAAAATATATCTGGATTTTTTGGATCCTGTGTAATATATCCACTCTCTCCACCACCCACTTCATATGCAAAACCCATACCTGGTTTGGTAGAATTGGTTCTTACGGCTCTATGTCTATAATCTTCACTAGGAAGTGCCACTGTACTATTGTCTTGTTGCGCACCTGCTACTTGATAAGGAAAATCCTTGGTGACTGTAATATGATATAATTGTGCGGTAGGAAAATCTTCATCGGTCCATGTTAAGCCTCCATTTACTGAAACTGCACCACCCCCATCATTGGCTGTGGCTAAGCGGGTTGGGTCGCTTGGATCAATCCATAAATCATGGTTATCACCGTGTGGTACTTTTATTTCCGTTTTAAATGTTATCCCACCATCGGTTGACTTATAAAAATTTACATTCAAACCATACACGGTGTTTTTATCTTTTGGATCGGCCACTATACGAGAATAATAAAATGCACGTTGACGCAATTTTCTTTCATTGTTCACTAATTTCCAATTTGATCCTCCATCATCGGAACGGTATAATCCGCCCTCTGGTGATTCTACAATGGCCCAAACACGATTACCATCTGCAGGAGAAACTGCAACACCCACTTTTCCCACTACTGCTGGCATACCTGGGTTTTTAGAAATGACTTTCCAGCTGGCACCTCCGTCTACCGATTTATATAAAGCAGAAGTCCCAACATCGGCCCACATTTTATAAGGTGTTCTGTATACTTCCCAAATACTTGCATAAATAATTTCTGGATTTTGTGGATCAATCACTAAATCTTCTGCACCTGCTTTATCGTTCACATATAAAACTTTATTCCAAGTTTTACCACCATCAGTGGTTTTAAAAACACCTCGGTCTTCATTAGGTCCGAATGCATGACCCAAGGCCGATACATAAACGATGTCTGGATTAGTGGGATGAATTCTTACTCTTGAAATAGATTGCGTATTTTTTAAACCTATATTTTTCCAAGTCTTTCCTGCATCGGTCGATTTATACACTCCATCTCCTTGCATAATATTTCCTCTAAAAGCCGTTTCACCCGTACCTATATAAATAATATCTGGATTAGATTCAGCAACAGCTACTGCACCCACACTAGAGCTAGTTAACTGACCATCGGTTACAGGCTTCCAATTCAAACCTCCGTCAGTAGTTTTCCATAAACCTCCACCTACTGCTCCAAAATAATATTCTAATTTATTCTTACTACTGCCTGCAACACCTAAGGACCTTCCTCCTCTATTCGGGCCAATATTTCTCCAATTCATACCTTTTAGAGTAGAATCGCCGCTTTGAGCTTGGCTATTATGAATAGCAAAAGAGGCTAATAGTAAAAATGCAATACGAGTTAAGTTTTTCATAGGATTTTATTATGAGTGTACTGTAATTTACAATAAATTTTAAATACTTAGATGAGAATAGTCCCCCAATAAAAGAGGCCCCTATTACTAGGAGCCTCTTTTCGTATTTTGCCAAACTTAAATATTCAAATTATTTACCCAATGTTGCAACGTCTTTTGTGTCAAATATAGGCCACTCATAAGAAATTTTTCCGTCTTTATTAATACCATATGAATCAAAAAGAACAGTTTTACCAGGAACTCCTTTTTTAGATTTCCAAGAAAATTCAACCCAAAGGTGTCCATATTTATTGCCATCAGGCATTGTCACTACTTCAAAAATACTGCCACCCATAGTTAAGTTGCCATCCATTAATTCTCTTTGTTTTTTGAAGCCTTCAATAAGTACTGGCATTCTTACACCTACACTTGTATCAGTAGTTGAAGCCCATCCATTGAGTACAGACTTAGCAGTATCGGCATAAGTGGAAGCATAAGTAGCCCAGTCGCCATTGGCAAATGCTGTAATACTTTTTTTAATTAAATCTACATCTGGACCAGTGGTAGTAACTGTACCAGTTGCACTAGCTGCAGTTTCAGTTTTAACTTCATTTGTCTTACAAGCAAACAATGTAGTTGCTGTTAGAAATAATAAAACAATTTTTTTCATTTTTAAAGTTTTTGGTTATTGAATTGATACTTAAATATATTGCTTTCATTTTAAAATTAAAGATATTTTATGTTAACTTAATACAATACCGCCTTTAAACTAGGCTCAGTTTTAAAATTATCTAAAGGAAACATGGGTCTTTCTATGTTTTTATAAGGCAATCTCTTTAAATCTTGGTCTACCCCACCTGGAGTAGTGGCCATGATCCAGTCTGCTCTTAAATCATATAATTCAGGTACCAAGTAGCCAATTTTAACGATAACTATGTCTGATTTTCTTGGAATTAAACCAAGTCTTGTATAATCCGATTCTAAATGATAAGGTTTTCTTTTTTGTGTGACAATTACATGTACAGAACCTACTTTAACTGCTACTTCCACTTCTGCATTAATATCTCCTTTGAAAATAGACTCTACTATACCTGTTAATAAAACAGGTGGTGCATATCTATTATCAATAGCCGCACCCACAACTGCATTTACTTTTCCACCCACTCCTACTTTAAGCGCTTCTTTGACTAAGGCAGGCCCAGGAATAGATGCATAAATTACCGATGGACCAGCATCTGTTTTAAATTCTTTTCTTTCTAGTATTTGTTTCAATGTCCAAGTCACATCTCCGGCTCCTCCTGCTGTGGGATTATCTCCCATATCACTTATTAAATAAGGATGCACTTTACTTGCAATGGCTAAATTCAAACTCTCTTCTAAACTAGCAGTAGGTGCTACAAAAACAAAATCGTTTCTAACTGCCCAAAAACTTTTCGCAAGCGATTCTGCTGTAGCAGTCACTTTTTGTTGGTCATCTCCTGTTACCACCACGGCTGCATGGTTACGAGGTGCATCTGCCCAAGCATAACCAATCCAAATTGCTGCATCAATAATACCTTCCTGACTAGTGGCTGCGGGCAGTTGTGCATATAAAGATTTACCGGGTTCAATTCTTGTACTAGTTTTTTCTCCTGGTAACAAAATAGGAACACCTACCCAAGCTTTATACTTTGGTTTTCCTTTCCCATTCATAAGTCTTGTCACTAAATTAGACACAGCTCTTCTTTTTGATTCTATTGCATCTTCATGAGGTGCCATTCTAAAACAAGTAATAAAATCGGAATTCTTTGCTAAGTCTAATGATACATTACCATGTAAATCCATAGAAGTAGAAATTAATACCTTAGTCCCTACTGCGGCTCTAATTTGTTTTATAAAATCGGCTTCAGGGTCGTCCATGCCTTGTACACTCATAGCACCATGTATATCGAAAAATATTCCATCATAAGGCGCATTTTGTTTTAACATTTGAATGGACTTTGATACAAGAGCATCATAAGCTTCTTTAGTTACCACGCCACCGGGCAATGCATGGCCATATAATAATGGAATCCAAGTAGCTTGTTTTCTTAAACTAGAATCCTTTTCTAAAAAAGGATATTCCTTAAAAATAGAATCTCCTACACTTGCATGAAAATCTTCTTCATGGGTGAGTGCGGGTGAAAAAGTACTTGACTCAATAGCTAAACCCAGTATAGCAATACGAGGTAGTTTTGCTTCTGTTTTGGCTTGCATACAGCTGAAGGCCACTATTGCCATAAATGATCCTAAAATTATTTTGATAAATTTCTCATTATTTTTTTTCATACTTTTTATTTTAATTTTTTTCTAAATGTTTTTATTGGATAATTTTTATACAATAATTTTAAATAATAATTTAATTAGTTCTCAATGCTTGAATGGCTTTTACAATATTCTGCATGCCTTTTTCTAATTTTTCAGTCTTGTCCCAACTATAGCCAATACGCATATACCTATCGTCTTGTTCAAACCAATGTCCTGGACCTACATAAGTGCTATACTTATTTAATAAGTCCTCATGGAACTGCTTAGTGTTAATTTCAATATTCAATTTAATTCTTGGGAAACAAGCACAGCCTCCTTGTGGCTCTATCCATTCTAAAACATCCTGCCCTTGCATAAAATGTTTTAGTACTTCAAAGTTTTTTTGAATATTTGCTTTTACGGGTGCAAATAATTTTTCTTTATTACATAAATATTGATAAGCAATTTCTTCATCTACTACTGAATTGGTAATAAAAATTTGCTCTTTAGCAGCCAATAAGGTTTCCATTAATTTTTTATCTTGAGATATTAACCACCCCATTCTTATACCAGGAAGCCCATAAGATTTTGACATAGAACTTACACTTATGACTCTATCCGATAAACTAGCCGCTAAAGGCAGCATGGGAATAAAACTCATTTCTCTATAAGTTTCATCCATGAGTAAATAGCTTCCGTTGTCTTCCACTATTTGAATTACTTTTCTTAAGTTTTCTTCACTAATACTCACGCCCGTTGGATTATGCGGATAAGTAATACTTACAAATTTTGTTTTTGGCGTTATTAATTTTTGAAGGGCTGCAATATCTATCTGATACCCTTTATCAAATTCCATTTCCAAAAAAGAAATATTTGCCCCAATAGCTCTTGGCGTTTCAATGTTTGTTGCATAGTTCGACCTTGCTACAATTACATGGTCTCCTTTTTCTAGTAGTGTGGTGGCTACCATAAATAAGGCGGGTGCTGCCCCTGGTGTTAATAATACTTGATCTGCTTTTAATTTATATGCAGAGGCAATTAATTCTCTTAAAGCAGGTTTACCTAAATGGTCTCCATAAAATAAAACAAGGTCGTTTAAGGAAATACCTAAATCGCCTAAACGTTGATCGGCATAGGAGCTTTCAGATAAATTACAATCAATATTTTCATAGCCATAGGTTTCAGGCGCTTCAATTTCTATGGGCATTCTGCGGTACTGCATATATCTTTTTTATTTGAATCTGATAGTATAAATACACAATGAATTTACTTAAAACCACCTATAATTTTGAAATAGTTATTCCTATGTTTCAAACATTGTCTATTTTTAGCAAAATAATACAACTATGCAAGAGCAAAATTTCAAAAACCATACTAAAATGGATCCAGGATATCATTATGTGACACTTACTGCCATACTAATATTCCTTATTGGCTCTATTAACTTTTTAATTCAAAGTACAGCAGAAAATAAGTACTTGGGTGCTATGCTATCTTTGCTTTCTGTAATACTTGTATTAATGGCTTGGTACTTACGCATCTTTGCTTTAAAAGCACAGGACAGAGCTATTCGTGCTGAAGAAAATTTCAGATATCATTTAGCGACTGGAAAAGTATTTCCAAAAGAATTACGCATGGGCCAAATTATAGCTTTACGTTTTGCGAGTGATGATGAATTCGTAGCCTTAACAGCCAAAGCTGTTGCAGAAAACCTAACCAATAAGCAAATCAAAGAATTGATTAAAAATTGGAAAGCCGATCACAACAGAGCCTAATGATCTGAATTTAGATTTTAACTAGATTCTATCTACCTACAGCCGGTATCACAGGTAAACTTTCGTTGCCCGTTTCATTCACAGCTTGTACTGCAAAGAAATAATTATCCTTGCTATAAGGAAGGGTCATTGATAAACTTTCTGTATAAACTTTCTTTTGCCAAACAGGGCTAGTGGTTTCTCTCATTAATATATAGTAGCCTTTTACCGTTCCTGTTTTAGGCGCCTTCCAATATAAGTAGGTTGAATTGGTCAATTTTTTCACATCTATTTTAACTTCATCCGGAACAGCAGGCGCCTTCGCTAAATTAGCTAGGTTGGCTAAGTTCATGCTGGTATTTTTTCTGAGGTATTCAAAATCAATATGCTCTATCACATCTCCATAATTTATACCATTCTCCACTCTTATATCCTGATGTTGACGAGTATAGTTCTCATTCATTTCTGTAATTCTTACAGCAGCAAAACCATTTTCCACAAAGGCGGTATGATCACCCCCTCTTAAAAAACGGTCGTTTCTGTAAATCATCATTACTTCTAAGTTTTCTACATAACGCTCCCCCACTTCTTTCACATAACGAGCCAACTGTCTTGACCTGCCATCGTTCTCTAGTCCAAGATTACGAATTTGCATAACCACTCTTCCTGTATCGGTTACGGATAAGCCTTCACTAAAAACACGAATACGTGTATTGTCTACAATATTGGTTTCATTACTATTATTAGAGCCCATAATATCATTATTCAAAACCGCCTCAATTTTCCAATTTTCATTCTTGGCTTTGTTTGCCATAAAATGAGCTCCCAATAAATTTTGTTCTTCTCCACTCACTGTAATAAAAATAATGGTGGCTGGAAAACTATGCTTACTCATTACTCTTGCGCACTCCATCACGGCCACTGTTCCACTTCCATCGTCGTTGGCTCCTGGTGAATCGCCTATACTATCCATTTCATTGGAACGTCTGCTGTCCAAATGTCCACTAATAAGAAAAATTCTTTTATCATTAGGGTCGGTACCTTTTAAAGTGGCCACTACATTACCTAAAATAATGTCTCTATTTACTCTTTTACCATCAGCCTTATAGGTTGTAGTATCTATAAAGGCTGTTAACCTTCCATTACTTGCCTTTGCATAATCATTAAACCTACTCAATATCCAAGCCCTTGCAGCACCTATTCCTTTTGTGTTACTTGTTTGATTACTTAGTGTAGCCCTAGTTCCAAAGCTAACTAGCTTAGTCAAATTCTGTGTTAGGCTATCTACACTTATTTCTTTTACCATGGCATCTATCTCCCCATCTTTTTTAATGATTTGTTGAGAAAATGAATTGGCTACCCCACCTAATAAGAAAACTACTAAAAAAATAATTTTGTTCTTCATATTTTATTGTTTAGAATAAATTTTTATTATTAAACCCTTTATTTTTTAACCTTTTATTTATTAATCTTTTATTTTTAAAATCACCTACTTCTTCTTGTATCTTATTTTAACCTTTGCTACTCCAGCGCCTACCATATCAATTTCTTTGGCAGCCGCCTTGGTTAGGTCTATAATTCTTCCACTAATATAAGGACCTCTATCATTAATACGCACCACCACCGATTTATTATTGGAAAGATTCGTTACCTCCACCTTGGTTCCAAAGGGAAGTGTTTTATGCGCAGCAGTAATCTTACCCTGTCTATAAATTTCTCCATTAGCAGTTGTTTTTCCTTCATAGCTATCTGCATAGTAAGAAGCTAAACCCTTACGTGTAGTATAGCCACAGCTAGAAAGCAGTGAAATAACCAGCAAAGAAAAAAGTATTTGTTTAACCATATCTATTCTCTAATGAATATTAAAAATGCTCTAAGCCTGCAATTTTTAATTATTCTTTGCATCTAAAATAACAGGGGTCTTTCCGCCACCCATAATAATTACTTTAGCATTGGGAGAAGTAATAAGTCCTTTCATTATTTGTATTTGCTCGTATTGTAATTGTTTATCGCCTAAGCCTGAGCTAATAATTTTTTGGTAATCGGCAATACCTTGTGCTTCTACTCTTTTACGCTCTGCTTCTTGCTTTTCTTTTTGTAAAACGAACTGCATTTTTTGCGCATCTTGTTCAGCCTTAATTTTATCTTCAATAGATGCTTTTACTGTAGCAGGCAATACAATATTACGCACTAACAATTGCTCTAATACCAAGCCACGAATTTTTAAGTTCTCTTCAATGGTTTTAAAAATTCTACTTTGAAACTCATCTCTTTTAACAGAATATAAATCAACGGCTGTGTAATAAACAGCATTGTCTCTAATTTTAGTTCTGGTAATAGGACGAACAATAACATTTTTAAAATCATAGCCTATCTCTCTTACAATTTTGGGTGCTTGATTAGATTGTACACGATATAGTACCGTTAAATCAATAACTACTTCTAAACCATCGGCTGTTAAAACACGAATGGCATCATCTCCTGCCATCTCCCCTTCTGAATGTACTCCACTCATAGTGTAATTTTGTGTTCTAACATCAATAGTATTTATGGACATTAACGGATTCACAAAATTCAAACCACTCGTAATAACTTCATCTTGTACTTTTCCAAACATGGATTGTACTCCAATTTGACCAGCATCTATTTGCTTAATGCAAGAAGTTAATACACCAATTGTAATAACCACTAATCCTATAGTACGAATACTGCCTTTATTAATATTAGCAGGTAAATTCAAATTTTCAACAGCTCCCGCTGCAAAAAATAAAGCAACTCCAATTAAAATAAATAACATAAAATAAAATTTAACTAAACGCAGAAAAGACGTCTAGGGATTGACAATTTTGTCTTCCTAAAATTACAATATTTAGTAGTGCCTTTGTTAAAAAGATTACTAGAATATGGTCTAATTTGAATAAATTAGCATTCTAATCAAATTTCAAACCATTCATCCTATAAAAAATATGAAAAAATTTAGCCTGTTTTTTGCCTTTCTTATCTCGGCTTCTAGCCTATCCCTAATGGCGCAAACCAAGCCCGCTTGGAACAGCATTTTTGCAAGCATTAATAAAGAAGTGCAAGCAAATTCAAATGCTTATAACTCACTTAAAATTTCCTCAGAAACCATTGGCCACCGTTTAACCGGTTCTGCGAATGGGAAAAAAGCCGAGCAATATGCTTATGACCTACTGAAGTCTTATGGCTTTACCA
>CAITGN010000135.1:0-2167 GCA_903891965.1 uncultured Bacteroidota bacterium | reverse complement strand
CAAGAACAAGGCCAGGACCGCTTATTTGGTCATTATCAAGGAGTTATAAGCGTTAGAAAAGTAGTAGAAGCGGCCGCTGAAATAGGCATTCAATACCTTACCCTCTATGCATTTAGTACGGAGAACTGGGAAAGACCAGAGGAAGAAGTCACAGGTCTGATGACCTTATTTGTGGATACGATTGCCAAAGAAGTACCCGATTTGCATAAAAATAATATCAAGCTTCGTTTTATTGGCAATTTAGGATTGCTGCCCCCACATGCAAGAGAAGCCTTGGACAATGCCACTCATCAAACAGCTGCAAATACGGGCTTGACCCTCATAGTCGCTTTAAGTTATAGTAGTAGATGGGAGCTAGTGGAAGCGGCTAAAAATATTGCCACAAATGTGAAAGAGGGTAGCCTTTCTATAGATAAAATTACAGAGACAACTTTGTCTGAAGCCCTTACTACCAAAGACTTTCCTGATCCTGAATTAATGATACGTACCAGTGGTGAATTTCGTATCAGCAATTTTTTATTGTATCAGTTGGCCTATGCCGAATTATACTTTACAGAGACCAGATGGCCCGATTTTAGAAAGGATGACCTAGTCAAAGCCATCCTTGATTTCCAATCCAGAGAACGCAGATTCGGTAAAACCAGCTTACAAGTCAGTTTAAATGATGAAATAAAATAATATGTTTATTTACACTTTTAACAAAGACTTTGAAATATTACGAGTAATTTGCGACACTTTTAAAATTATAAATGTTTAGTCCCTTAGCAGATGCATAAATTTCTTCCCTTTTTAATAGGTTCACTATCAGTACTTTTATTGAATTCGACTTCTTATGCGCAGGACACCCCTGTTAAAGATTCGGTGTCTCAAATTAACGTAAACCTGATCAATATTTTTAACCAAAAAACGGTTACTAAATATAAGATTCGCAATATCAAAGTGGTGGGTAATGAAAACTTTGATGAAAATTTATTGCTTTCACTTTCTACTTTAAATACAGGCGATGAAGTGTCTATTCCAGGGGGAGACAATTTTGCGAAGTCTATTCGCAAGTTGATGGATCAAAATTATTTTAGCGACGTAAGTATTTATTTAACAGACTTAGTAGGTAAAGAAATTGATGTAGAAATTAATGTTACAGAAAGACCTCGTTTATCTAAGTTTAATTTTCTGGGTGTAAGAAAATCGGACATTGATGAATTGTCTGGTAAAACCGGCTTAACACCTAATAGAGTGGTTACCGATAACATGAAAATTACGGCCATTGAAGGCATTAAAAAATATTATGCTGAAAAAGGTTTTCAAGATGTGAAAGTTACTATCAAAGAGCGTAAGGATGCTACTAGAAAAAATAATTTATTATTAGATTTCGTAGTAGACAAAGGGCCTAAAGTAAGAATTAACAATATTAATTTCGGAGGCAATTTAATTGAAGAGACTAAGCTTAAAAAAAGCTTGAAGGAAGTGCATGAGAAATCAAGACTTACTTTATTTCCTATTAATGACAAGCCTGTCATTGTAAAGACAAGTCCTTATACTTTTGAGCAGTATATGTCTGAAAAAGGCTTTTTAACTTTTACCAAGACTAGAAAAATATTAAATTCATACGCAAGGTTCTCTCTTTCTTCTTCTAAGTTCAATATTAAAAAGTACGAAGAAAGTAAAGACAACTTATTAGATTATTATAACTCATTAGGTTTTAGAGACGCTGTGATTGAAAAGGATACTGTGTATCATAATGCAGGAGGTAATCTGAACATAGATTTACAAATGAAGGAAGGCCGTAAATATTATTTCGGTAATATTAATTGGAGAGGTAATACCAAGTATTCCGATTCTATCTTATCGGTAATTTTAAATATTAAGAAAGGTGAAATTTACAATAGAGAAATCTTATTTAATAAATTGGGTAAAACACCTACTGCTGAAGGCGGTGATGTAAGTACTTTATACCAAGACGATGGTTATTTATTTTTTAGAGTGGATCCTGTAGAAACTGCAGTATATAATGACACCATTGATTTTGAAATTAGAATAGTTGAAGGCCCTCAAGCAACTATTAAAACGATTCGAATTGCAGGTAATGAAAAAACAAAAGATTTTGTGATTCGTCGTGAAATTAGAACCCTACCTGGAGATAAGTTTAGCCGCTCTTTATTAATTAGAT
>CAITGN010000134.1:0-1520 GCA_903891965.1 uncultured Bacteroidota bacterium | reverse complement strand
GGTTCTGCATCAAAAATTTTATGATGATGCGGACAGTTCATTGCTTTTAAATAATATTTTGTGCCATCTAATTCCATAGGAGGGAACATACTATCTTGATAATAGGGCAAGTGACCACTCTTAATGTACATACTCTCTTTGGCTATATGTGGCGTCACTACTCGCTTGTAGCCCGCATCCTCTTCAGTTTGCTTGGCTAAATTTTCTAACTCTTCAATAATAATAGTTCCGTTTGGCATCCATAAAGGAAGGCCAGGCCCTACATCATCATCCATGGTATAAATGCCTAATTCTTTTCCTAGTTTACGGTGATCTCTTTTTTTCGCTTCTTCTAAAAGCAATAAATATTCATCCAATTCTTTTTGATTCGGGAATGTAATTCCATATACCCTTGTCAACATTTTATTTTTTTCATCGCCTTTCCAAAATGCACCAGCAATATTGGTGATTTTTATAGCCTTAATAAAACTAGTATTGGGAATATGTGGCCCACGACATAAATCAGTGAAGGCACCTTGTGAGTAAAAAGTAATACTACCATCCTCTAAGCCCGATAATAAATCTAATTTGTATTCATCTTTTTTTTCTGTGAAATAAGCGGTGGCTTCCGCCTTTGACATTTCTTTACGAATGTAGGCGTTGGCTTGCTTGGCTAAATCATTCATCTTTTTTTCAAGCAATAAAACATCTTCTTCCTTAATAGTTTTATCTCCTAAATCAATATCATAATAAAAGCCTTTTTCAAGGGCGGGTCCTACCCAAAATTTTGCACCAGGAAATTGCATTTCCACCGCTTCTGCTAATAAATGTGCAGAAGAATGCCAGAAGGTATTTTTACCATCAGCATCGTCCCAGGTTAATAATTTTAAGGCGGCGTCCTCATTGATTGGACGCGTGGCATCATATACTTCCCCGTTTACCGAAGCCGCTAATACTTTCTTTGCCAATCCTTCACTAATTGACTTAGCAATACCTAAAGCAGTAATCCCCTTTTCGTAGGAACGAACTGCGCCGTCTGGAAATTGAATTTGAACCATGTTTTTTATCTATAATATATGTCCGCAAAGGTAACAAATGCGGTTCATATTTTATACATAGCTTTGTAATATGCGCAGCCTAGTTTATTTATTACTCGCTTTTTGCATACCTACCCTGGTTATAGGCCAAGACCTTACTGGGAAATGGAGAGGCTATTTTACACCTAGTAATGAGCTTGATGGTAAAATAGTTACCTATGAAATAGTCATTAAAGAAAATCCAGACCATAGCCTTACTGCGAAAACCTATTCTAGAATTTCAAATAATTTTACAGCCAATGCCTTCGCTACAGGAATGCATTCTGAAAATACGCAGTTAGTAAGTATTACAGAAACCCGTTTTGACAAAAAGAAATTGGTGGGCAATTTTGAAGCCTGTTTGATGAACAATTTTCTAAGCTACCGAAATTTGAGGGGTTATGAAATTCTAGAAGGTACTTATACAGCTACTAACGAAATTTCTGGGAAAGATTGTGGTGGAGG
>CAITGN010000133.1:0-3323 GCA_903891965.1 uncultured Bacteroidota bacterium | reverse complement strand
ATTTAAATTATGTACATAACTTCTTTTCAAATCGGGATTACCAATAGTTTGTCTATTAATATTACTTTGATCGAGTACCGGTTGCAACTGCGTTAAAGAAGGCTGATTGGTTGAAGTACGGTAATTAATATTTAAGTTCTTTGTTTGAGAGAAATTGTATTGGTACATGGCGGTTGGCAAGATATCTTGAAAGCTTTGATTCAATTTTGTTTTCGCACTTATATTCTCGCCTACCAATTGGGCATTTTGTAAACTAAAGCCTGTAGAGAAATTATACTTTTTTTGATTGGTTCTAAAGTTTAAACCTCCGCCGCTATAAGTATACTCGCTATTAAATTCATTGGTAAGTCTTGTATTTAATTGATCATAGCTTGAACTACCGCTATTCTTATCGTATACTTTCTTGCTTGTCTTTCCAATGCTTTGACTTAAATAAGCATTGAATTCTAGTAATGTTTTTTTACCCAAGGGCTCGGTATACACTACATTAGCTGAATAGCTAAGGGTATTGCCTTTTCTAATATTTTGTTGGTCTAAAATAGAGTCTTTTAATAAAGTACCGCCGCTGCCATAAGTAAACTGGTCGGTGTATTGACTCCCTGTTGCATTAGATTCATTATAACTATTGGTAATGGTAGATGAAATAGTTCTTCCTTTTTTAGCAAACTTTTTTCTTAATAATAAATTACTGGCCGCATTGCTCGCATCGGTCACACTAGTGGATGCAGATCGAGTCGCATTGGTTTTAGTTTTAAAAGCGTCGGGTAAAAAAGTTTCTGTAGTATCGTAAGACTCAGAAGTACCGTGTTGCTTTCCAATACTAGGGGTGAATTTATAAGAAAAAGATTCTGATACGGTTTGGTCAATGGTGCTACCATAGCTTTGTTGTTGGTTTCTAGTAACAGACCTTGAACTGGAAGTTCTATTAAATAAATTACCTGGCGTTAAATTTTGTGTGTAAGAATTACTATTATTATTACGCTCTACATCATTCAATGAAAAATTTGCATTGAAATTTGTTTTCTTATTATTAAATAAATTAGAATAGTTACCACCACCTGAAAGCGTGGTGGCCACACCTTGTGCGTTATTATCGGTTCCACCACCGCCGCCAAAATTAAGAGTCATTCCACCGCCACCGCCGGGTCTTCCACCACCCCCGCCAGAAAAATTAGCAATGTCTCTACTCGAGAACCCTTGTCTATTGGTATTATTAGCTGTTCCTATTAATGAGTATTGTTCGTCATTATTCAATCTATTCCAATTGCCTTGTGCGTCAAATCTGCTAGGTGTTCCAGCGCCTCCTGTTAATTTTCCAAAATTGGATTGGTTTCTATCTTTCTTTACTTTTAAATTAATGGCTGTCTCTTCCGTTCCATCATCAATGCCGGTAAACATGGCTTGATCCGATTTACGATCATAGACTTGTATTTTATCAATCGCATCTGCAGGTAAATTTTTAGTAGCCATTTTAGGATCTCCTGTAAAAAATTCTTTTCCATTCACAAATACCTTGGTCACTGTTTTTCCATTCACCGTAATTCCACCCGACTTATCTACTTCAATACCTGGCATTTTTTTCAATAAATCTTCCACCACTGCATTGGGCGGCGTTTTAAAATTTTCTGCATTGAATTCTATAGAGTCGCCATTAATAACTACTGGAGGCCTGCGTGCGGTAACGGTAACAGATGTCATTTTACTAGCATCTTCTAAATAAATATTATTAAGATTTAATACCGGTGTGGCTCCTGTTTTAAAGGCAAACCATTGTTGTTGATAGCCTACATAAGAAATAGACAATAAATATTTTCCTGCAGGTACATTTTTAATAGTGAAAAAACCATCCTCACCACTTCTAGCAAAACTCACTAAAGAAGAATCCTTTGAACGTACTAAAGAAACCGTTGCATAAGGCAGGGCTCTTTTAGCCATACTATCCATAATCGTTCCTTCTATTTGAACATTCTGCGCCATAGATACATAACTCATTAATAATAAGCTATTTAGAATAAGAAGCCTTAGTATACTGGTTTTTTTCATATTTGTAAAATTACGACTCCATTCGTAAATGGGTAGTTTTTGGAGCATTTTTATTGATAAACGGCAATTCAAAGGCAAATTTGGAGTCTATTTTTTCACCTATTTAGCTAACTTTCAAAAAAATTACCAATGAGAAAATATACAATTACCTGCGTTTTTAGTTGGACGCTATTAATGATGTTTGGTTTAACCAGCAGCTATGCACAAACCAAAACAAATGCTGTAAAAGACAGTACCCAATTTACAAGTTTTAAAGGCATGCCCTTGAAAGCTACTCGTGCCATTGCTATGAAAACCAGCGAAGGTACTTGGACCTCTTTAGCGATTAGCCCTGATGGAAAAACGATATTGTTTGATTTAATGGGAGATATATATAGTATGCCTGTAGAAGGTGGTAAAGCAACTGCTATTACAAAGGGAATAGCTTATGACAATCATCCTAGCTATAGCCCAGATGGTAAAAGAATTTTATTTATTTCTGATAGAGGCGGCGCAGAAAATTTATGGTATATCGATATTGCTAAAAAAGATACCATTGCTTTAACCGAAGATCAAAATCAAAATTTTCCAGGCGCTGTGTATACTCCAGATGGTAATTATATAGTGTATACCAAAGGAAGAAGAAATACAAAATTGTATTTGATGCATAAAAATGGAGGTGCAGGAACGAATTTAATTTCTTTACCAGCTGCATTAAAAACAATTGACCCTGCAGTGAGTGCAGATGGAAGATTTATTTATTATTCTTCAAGAATGAGTGCATGGAACTACAATGCCATGTTACCACAATATAGTATTGGTGTTTATGATAGAGAAAAAGGAACTACGCGTACTATTGCTTCAAGATATGGTTCTGCTTTCACACCTGTACTTTCTAAAGATGGAAAATGGTTAGTATATGGAACAAGATTTGAAGATAAAACAGGACTCGTGAAACGTAATTTAAATACAGGAGAAGAAACCTGGTTGGCCTACCCTGTTCAAAGAGATGATCAAGAATCCATTGCCGTGTTAGGTGTACTACCTACTATGACTTTCACACCAGACAGTAAATATTTATTAGCTTCTTATGGTGGAAAAATTCATAGCATTGATATTGAAACCGCTGCACAAAAAGAAATTAGCTACACAGTAGATGCGTCTATTGAAATGGGGCCTGAAGTATTTTTCAAATACCCTATTAAGGATACCACTGCTGCACAAGCTACTCAAATTAGAGATGCAGTTCCTTCAGCGGATGGAAAAAAATTAGCCTTTACTGTACTTAATAAATTATATGT
>CAITGN010000132.1:0-2833 GCA_903891965.1 uncultured Bacteroidota bacterium | reverse complement strand
TGATATGATTGATTTCATCAGCAATGGCAGACCAGTCTCCATTTTTTATAGCAGAGATATTTGCTACCACATCTAATTCATCAGCGCCATCTACCATGGCTAAAATAATTTCTGCAATTTTTGCTTCTGTAGCACTATATCCAAAAGGAAATCCAATAACGGTAGCTACTTGTACAGTAGAACCCACCAGTTTTTCTTTCGCTAATTTCACAAAATTAGGAGGCACACATACTGCTGCAAAATCATACTGCTTAGCTTCAGCACATAATTTTTCAATGTCTGCCACTAAACAAGTGGGTTTTAAAATAGTATGGTCGATGTATTTATTAAGCGACATCTTTTCCATGACAAGCTTTGAATTTTTTTCCGCTACCACAAGGACAAGGATCGTTACGTCCTGTTTTAGGACCTACTTGAATAGGCGCTTGCTTTATATCACTAGGATCATGATAGGCATTACTACCCGCATCCTCTGTTCTATTCGCACTTAATTTACTTAAGTCTGTTTTTTGTTGACGTCCTTCTTTCACTGCATCTTCTAAAGGTAAATGCGCATGACATAAAAATTGAACTAACTTCTGATTAATCTCAATGTCCATTTTTCTAAATAATTCAAAAGCCTCCATCTTATAAATAACGAGTGGATCCTTCTGTTCATAGGTAGCTGTTTGAACAGATTGCTTTAAATCGTCCATGGCTCTTAAATGCTCTTTCCATGCATCGTCTATAAAGCTTAAGGAAATATTTTTTTCTGCTTGAGCAGCTAGTGTGGCGCCTTCTGTGCTTACATTCTTGTCTAAGTTCACCAGTACATTGTACGCAATTTTTCCATCGCCTACAGGTACAATCACATTCTCAATATGTGCCCCTTGATTTTTTCTAATGTTTTTGAAAACAGGAATGCTTTGTTTCATCATTTCCTTTTTCTTATACTCATAATGCGCAATAGCTTCTTGATACACTAACTCTACCAAGGTCGTATCATTGGTTGTCTTAAATTCTTCTTGAGTTATTTTAGTATCAAAACCTGTTTGAACAATTAAGGATAATTTTAATCCTTCGTAATCGTTGTTCAATTTATAATTCGTCACCACGCCTTCAATCACTTGATAAAATGCATTGTCTAAATCCAAGGCCAGTCTTTCTCCAAACAAAGCATGATTTCTTTTTTTGTAAATCACTGTTCTTTGTTTGTTCATCACATCATCATATTCTAATAAACGCTTTCTTACGCCAAAGTTATTTTCCTCTACTTTTTTCTGTGCACGCTCAATAGATTTTGTAATCATACTATGCTGAATCACTTCGCCTTCTTTATAACCCGCGAAGTCCATCACTTTAGCAATACGCTCACTTCCAAACATGCGCATTAAATCATCTTCCAAAGAAATAAAGAATTGAGAAGATCCTGGATCACCTTGTCTACCTGCACGTCCACGCAATTGCCTGTCTACACGACGAGACTCATGACGCTCTGTACCTAGTATCGCTAAACCACCTGCAGCTTTTACTTCAGGACTTAATTTAATATCGGTTCCACGACCTGCCATGTTAGTGGCAATCGTAACCGCTCCAGTTAAACCTGCTTCCGCTACCACCTGTGCTTCACGCGCATGTTGTTTGGCGTTGAGTACATTGTGTGGAATATTTTGCTGACGCAACATTCTACTTAATAATTCACTTACCTCTACTGAAGTAGTTCCGCATAAAACAGGACGGCCTTGATCTCTTAATTCAACAATAGCTTCAATGACTGCTCCTAATTTTTCACGCTTGGTTTTATACACTAAGTCTTGCTCGTCTTTTCTAATAGCTGGAATATTGGTAGGAATAGAAACCACATCTAATTTATAAATACTCCAAAACTCTGAAGCCTCTGTTTCTGCAGTACCTGTCATACCTGCTAACTTATGGTACATTCTAAAAAAGTTCTGTAAAGTAATAGTGGCATAAGTTTGTGTAGCCGCTTCAATTTTTACATTCTCTTTGGCTTCAATGGCTTGGTGTAAGCCGTCTGAATAACGACGGCCTTCCATAATACGACCTGTTTGCTCATCTACAATTTTTACTTGTCCTTCAATCACCACATATTCTACATCATTGTCAAATAAAGTATAGGCTTTTAATAATTGATTCACTGTGTGAATACGATCGGCCTTAATACTATATTCAGTTATGATACTTTCTTTTTGTTGGAATTTTTCTTCTGCATTTAAATTTGCGTTTTGATCAATCGCATTTAATGCCACACTAATATCCGGAAGTAAAAAGAAATTAGGATCTTCTCCTTGCTTGGTAATTAATTGCAAACCTTTGTCAGTAAGTTCAACTGAATTATTTTTTTCATCAATATGGAAAAATAAATCTGCATCTACATGCGACATTTCTCTTTGCTGATCGGCTAAATAATAGTTTTCAGACTTTTGCAATTTCACTCTCACCCCAGGCTCACTTAAGTACTTAATAATGGCACTGTTTTTAGGCAAGCCTCTAAACGCTGTATACAAAGCCTTTCCGCCATCCTTAGGATCGTCGTTGCCTTCTGCTATTTTCTTTTTAGCCTCAATTAAAAATTGGTTCACCGTTTTCTTTTGCATCTCTACCAATTTTTCAATTCTTGGTTTCAATTCAAAAAATTGTTGCTCTCCAGTTTGATGTCCAATGGGACCAGAAATAATTAAAGGTGTACGCGCATCATCAATTAATACACTATCCACCTCATCCACCATGGCGTAATGATGTTTGCGTTGCACCATCTCTTCTGGTGTATGCACCATATTATCTCTTAGATAATCAAATCCAAATTCATTATTAGTTCCGTAAGTAATACCAG
>CAITGN010000131.1:0-3850 GCA_903891965.1 uncultured Bacteroidota bacterium | reverse complement strand
CTATTTAATACGAAAGTTTTTTATCTTTCAGCTTATTTTATTTGCTATAGTATTATTGGGAACTGCATCAATCTATGAAGCTGCTAGAGAAGTACTCTATGTTGTAGAAAATAATGATATTATTTTTAATTTTAAAGAAAGTATAACTTCAGTTCAGTGGACATTTGGTGGTTTATTTCCAGTGTCAAATATTTTATCAAGTGCTATTTTTCATGAACCGCTTGCTTTTGGTTCAACTTATATTGCCGGTATCACAAGATTTCTTCCATCAAATTTTTTCCCAAATAAGTTAGCTGGGGGGGGGGAGTTATTTACAGAACACTATGCTAGCGATATGTATGATTACGGCCATCATTTTTCAGGAGGATGCTTATAACTCACTTAAAATTTCCTCAGAAACCATTGGCCACCGTTTAACCGGTTCTGCGAATGGGAAAAAAGCCGAGCAATATGCTTATGACCTACTGAAGTCTTATGGCTTTACCAACCTTCGTTTTCAACCTTTTGAAGTGGAAAGCTGGAGCCGTGGAACTTTGGAAGTAACCATTGGTGGGGATGCCAATAATTTAAAAACTATTAAATCGGTTTCTTTGGCGCATTCTCCTGTGAAAGTAGACCTTACTCTTGAAGTAGTTGACATGGGCAATGGTGTGGAAGAAGATTATGCAGCTAACCCTGATAAAGTAAAAGGTAAAATTGCTTTAGTGTACTTAGGTGTTTTGCCAGGCTCTAAACCAGGTACTCCAGGTTTACACCGTTCTGAAAAAACAGCCATTGCTACTAAATATGGTGCAAAGGGAATTATAGTTATTAATACACCACCTAATGGAGTGCTTCTTACAGGTACTGCTTCTGTTACTGGAAAATTAATTCCTATTCCTGCAGTTTGCGTGGGTAAAGAAGATGGACTATTATTAAAAGAACAATTAGCAACAGGTAAATTATATAGTCATATTAAAATGACCAACTTTTCTGGAATGATTAAAGCGCGTAATGTGGTAGCAACTTTAAAAGGTAAAACTTTAGCGAATGAAAAAATTGTGATTGGCGGCCACTTAGATAGTTGGGATTTAGCAACCGGTGCTATTGACAATGGTATTGGTTCTTTTTCTGTTTTAGATATGGCTAGAACTTTTAAAAAGTTAAACCTTACGCCTGCACGTACTATTGACTTTGTAATGTTTATGGGTGAAGAAGAAGGCTTATTGGGATCAAGGGCCTATGTAGATGATGCCATTAAAAATAAAACCATTGATCAAATTAGATACATGATGAATTATGATATGAGTAATGATATCAAAGGTTATTCAACCAGTGCAGAAGACAGTAAAGATTTATTTACAGGTATTGGTGCCATTGCACATTCAATAGATACCTCATTTACTAATTTATTTAGAGCAGGTGCTGGGTTACATAGTGACCATCAACCCTTCATGTTACAAGGTGTGCCAACAGGTGGTGGCGCTGGCGGTGGACTACCCAAAAATGCAGGACCTTGTTACCATGCCGATTGTGATGTATTTAGTTTAGTAGAAGAACAAGGCATGAAAAACACCGTTCGTTTTGGATCGATGTTATTATATGGTGTTGCCGATGCTGATGAAATTAAATCGAAACATTTTACAGATGCTGAAACAAAGGCATTCTTAATTAAAAATAATTTAAAAGAGCCATTACAAATTGCTGGCGAATGGCGCTGGAAAGATTAATAAAAAAAGGTCTCGAAATTTCGAGACCTTTTTATTGCTATTTATAAAAGTTCGTTAGTGACTCAATTAGTTTTATTTTAAATAAATAGTCTTACCTGTTTTTGCCGATTGAATAGCAGCTTCTAAAATACGATTCACCATTACATTATTTTCAGTAGAGTATAAACCATAAGGTTCTATTTTCTCTTTACCTCTTAATACTGCATGTAAATAAGAGAAAGGGTCGGTGAATACATGAATATCTTTTTCAGTAACTGTTTTTTCTGTTTCAGGTGCCGCTTCTTTATTTCTCAATCTCATTTTTTGTGCATTCACAGCAATAATATAGGCAGAGTCTCCATACACTTCCATATCCTTTCTTGCAAAAGTCCAGGCCCATGAAGGTTGTAATACCGCCTGTGTTTTAGCATAGTTCACTATAATAGTAGCATTGTCATCTACCTTAGGATAAATAGTTGGCTTGAATTGATTCGTAACAGCTGTTACAGAAATAGGCGTTTCCCCATGCATTAAATAAGTCATTAAGTTCGCCCCATAACATCCAAAGTCTACAATCGAACCTCCCCCGTTTTCGATAGGATCGGTTAACCAGTTAAAAAATTCTGGACTCACTCCAATTTCTTTAGGCCCTTGATGCCCATGATGGAATACTACTTTTCTAATTTGTCCCACATAGTTCTCTTCTTTAATAAGCCTGAAAGTTTCAAAAGTGGAAGGATACCATGAAGTCTCGTAATTGGTAAGTAGCATTACATTATTCTTTTTAGCAATAGCCTGCATAGCTAAGGCTTCTTTTAAATTGGAAGCCAGTGGCTTTTCCACCATAATATGAATACCTCTTGGGGCTGCTGCTTCAGCTACTTTTAAATGTTCATGAATAGAACCGAATGCGACAACCGCTTCTGGTTTTGTTTTATCAAGCGCTGTTGCTAGGTTGCTATAAAATAAATCTTTACTTAAATTAAATTTAATAGCATTTTTTTCAGCGATGGCTTTATTAGGTTCGTAAATACCTACAATCTCAATTACATCGGTCTTCGCTTTATTTAAAATCCAAGCTACATGGCCATGTGTAATGCCTGCCACCACTACTCTCACAGCACCAGTTTTACCAGTTTGCGCCTCTACATTTGTTGTTATACAAAACAAAATAAGTAGGCTTAGGAAAAATAAAGACTTCATTTTCATATTATTTATTTTTATGTATGTACGATACTTTTATTTCGATAATGAATTTAATGCTTTTAGCATTAATAAGCCCGGCTTTTATTTAAATAGTATTTTAAAGGGATACAAAAAAGAGGGCCCCATAGAAATGGGGCCCGATTAACGATTGCTTGCTAAAAAACAACAAAACTGGACTATTAAAAATTTTATATTACTTATTCAATGCTATACAATTAAAATTTATATACAGCAGCAATTAAAAAATTACCCGCGTATTGATTTAAGTTACTATTGCTATTGAAGAAAATTTTATCTTTTGCATTGTCAAATCTTATTTCTGGAATAAGGGTTAGCTTAGAAAAATGAATATTCGCAGATAATGTATTTTGAAAAATGGAACTACCCACCCCTACTGCATTTTTACTATCATTAAAATATTCCGATCTTAAAGTGAATCCGAATTTAGTAGAAGGGTCATAATTCACATACACAGCATTGCTTGTCCAATTCTTTCCAGAAATATTGGCAATAGTACCATCATAGTTAATACCTACTTGACTACTCACCACTCCATTTAATACTAGATCAAATTGTGATTTGTCTTTACCTCCTTGATAATTCAAAAAAGCTTTTAATACATCGTTCTTTGAACTGGTGCTGAACTGCGCAATAAGTATTTTATCGGGCGAAGAAGTACTTACAAAGTCCGTAGGTTGGGCTAGTCCAATCATCATTGCCGACTTCCCCCCTAAAGCAATATCTGCTCTAATACCTGTATGAAAAAAGGGACCATAAGAAAATCCATAACTCATGCTATAGTTTCTATTGGAATAAGCATCTAATAATTCATAACCAATATGTGTTGCCCATTTACCTGCCGTAATCTTAAGTCCACTCATGGGAGCATAACTTATATAGGCTTGTTTAATAGCTTGCGCTACTCCATTATCATTGTAAGAAAACTCTTGGGCTCT
>CAITGN010000130.1:0-1780 GCA_903891965.1 uncultured Bacteroidota bacterium | reverse complement strand
TCTAAATTTGCGGGGCTGGCTTTTATAAATAGTTCAAGCAGGGGTACTGCAAAAAAAGTATACATTAAGGGAGCATAACATATTAAACCTTCCCCTTGAAAAGCAAGTAGAGATAAAACATATAATATAAATGGAGTGATATATTTAAAAGCACTAATAGAAGTATACATAGTAATTGTATTTAAAAAATAAAGGGATATACCAACAAACAGTTAATTTAAATAAAGGTCTGCAATTTTTTTAGCTTCAATAATGGGGTCACCTTCGTTTCTATTGGTTAAAACAATAATCATTAATTTTTTCTCTGGGAATAATAAAATATTATTTCTAAATCCTATAGAACTTCCATCATGGTAGGGATGTGTAATATTATTATAATCTTCTACATGCCATCCATATCCATAATCAATCATTTTGCCATTGTCTAATTTTTTTCTACTCCATGCATTTTTTTGCATGTCAGCACTGATGAGTTTATAGTCCCATAAAGCCTTGACCCATTTAGTCATTTCAATGGTATTGGTATAAATGCCTCCATCGCCTAATACTGCACTGGTAAGGCTTTGGTCGGTCTGTGTCCAGACTCCTTTTTCAAAGGAACTACCATAAGCTCTATTTACAACCGTCGATTTCCCTTCTTCAAAGGCCACCGTGGATTTCATACCCAAGGGTTTGAAAATATTTTCCTTTAAAAAAACAGCAAAATCTTGTCCACTTACTTTTTCTACAATGAGTGCTAAGATGGCATAACCGGTATTACTATATTTATAGTTAGTGCCTGCTGGGAAATAAAGTGAATCTGCCAAGTACATTAACTGTAAGCAATTGGTATCATGCAATTGTTTTTGTTGGGTAGATGGCATGAGGTCTTCGTAGTCTATCAAGCCTGAACTATGGGTAAGTAAGTGTTTAATTTTTATTTTTTTACCATAAGCTGGAAAACTAGAAAAATATTTTGTCAGGGGATCCTCTAAAGAAATTTTATTGTTTTTAGCAAGTAACATAATAGACATGGCAGTAAACTGTTTTGTCACAGAAGCCAATCTAAAATTGGTGAAAGGATCTATCTTTTCAAAACTGCTGAGTTCTTTTACGCCATAGCCTTTTTGAAAAACAATTTTATCGTTTTGAAATACCAGTACACTTGCACCAGGTTTTGAATCTGAATTATACTCCGACAAAATAGCATCTATTTTTCGCTCTTTTATTAATAAAGCACTTGGCTTGCAAGCGCCCAATAATAAAACACCTAAGGTGAAGACGACTATTTTATGGAATAATTTTTGACTCATTTTTTTAATAAATTTTCTAATTCAGCCTGGGTTTCTTTTACTGCTTTTTCAGTTTGTGAAGTAGGCGCCATTTCTGTACTTTCTAAAATATTAAATAATCCTGTAAATTTTTGATAAATAGCTGGAAATTTATACATTGACTTTTTACGGCCTTCATAACATATCATGGATAAGTCGTGTTGGCGTTGCCATTGTGCAGTTCCTGTTTTCACTCTAGGATCCATGGTGATGGTAATGGGTTGTTCCTGTGTTTGTCCGTTCGCTGTTAATCTTACTGTATAATTACCTGGCATCACCCATGGTGCAGTAGCATCCGGCGGGGTATTATGTATAATGGCTGTCATAGGGTAGGCAGCTGGAGTATTCAATGGTGTATATCTCATATCCCATAAAAAACGGTGGGCGCCTGCAGTGGCTGCTAATATTTGTTGAGGTCTAATCCAATACAAAGGAATATTTACTTCTGGTATAGTATATAAAGTATCCTT
>CAITGN010000129.1:0-4494 GCA_903891965.1 uncultured Bacteroidota bacterium | reverse complement strand
TTAATTATTGGTGGCAATATTGGAAAAAATAAAGTCACAGAAAATAGAGATGCCTGGAAAGATTATTGCGCCAACTTTAAAGGATTGGAAGAAGTGGTAGATTATTTTGTAGTGAATGTAAGTTCCCCCAACACGCCGGGACTTCGAGAACTGCAAGAAAAAGAATCATTAAGAAAAATATTCTTGGAATTACAAAACTTAAATAAAAATAGAAAACCTATTTTATTAAAAATTGCACCCGATTTAGAAAGGGCTGCATTAGATGATATTATTGCATTAACCAATGAAGTAAATATTGATGGGCTCGTGGCCACCAATACCACCATTGATCGTGGCTTATTAAATACACTTAATCAAGAGAAAGCAAAAAAAATAGGTGCCGGTGGATTAAGTGGCCAACCACTATTAGAAAAATCAAACGAGGTATTAAATTATTTACATAAAGGATTGTCGGGTCGTGTACCTATTATTGCTAGCGGTGGTATTTTCACAGGCGCCGATGCGGAGTCTAAAATAAATGCAGGCGCTTCCCTAGTTCAAATTTGGACAGGATTTATTTATGAAGGTCCGATGATTGTAAAAAATATTTGTCAACACCTAAGCGCCCATAAATAATTATGATCACCATCCAAAGTTTTTGCTTTAGCGCTTTTCAAGAGAACACTTATGTTTTATACAATGAATTAAATGAAGCTATTATTATTGACCCAGGTTGTTACACACGTATAGAAGAAAAAATATTATCTGATTTTATTCGTAAAGAAAATTTAAAGCCCACCCTATTATTAAATACGCATTGTCATTTAGACCATGTCTTTGGTAATAATTATGTTAGTGAAACCTATGGACTTACTGCCCATATTCATCCCAATGAACAAATTGTATTAGACCGTTTACCAGAGGCTGCTGCTAAATGGGGAGCACCTACGGAAGCCTACAAAGGTCCCATACAATATATTCAAGAAGGTGAAATGATTCAGTTTGGCAGCGACTCATTCAAGGTATTACTAACCCCCGGGCATTCTCCAGGAAGTGTTTGTTTCTATCATGTAGAACAAGATTTTATGATTGGTGGAGACCTTATTTTTAAAGATGGTGTGGGTCGAACCGACTTACCAGGGGCCAACCCTCAAGACTTAATAAAAAGTATACGCGAACAAATATTTCCTTTACCAGATACACTTACTATTTATTCAGGGCATGGGCCTGAAACTACTTGGGGTAGAGAAAAAGAGCATAACCCCTATATTAAATATATTAGTAGCCAATCTTAACCTATAGATAGTACTTAGTTAACAATTTGATAACCTAAACCCACTTCATAGATCTGACATATAAAGGGTAATTTTGCACTTATAACTATGGAAGCACCTATAAAAATATTGATTGCAGACGACGAGCCAGATATCATTGAAATTATCAGCTTTCATTTAAATAAGTTGGGCTATGAAGTAGCCACTGCTAAAGATGGCAGCGAAGCCATTGAAAAAGCCAATTCATTTGCACCAGACTGTATTATTTTGGATGTAATGATGCCCAAGAGAACTGGATTTGAAGTTTGTGAATATTTAAGAAGTCAAAAACAATTTGACAAAACACTTATAGTATTACTAACTGCCTTAAACGATGAAGCTTCCCATATTAAAGGATTAGAATTAGGAGGTGATGATTTTATTAGCAAGCCTATAAGCCCTAAAGTTTTAGTAAGTAGAATTACTGCTTTATTTAGAAGATTACAACCTACAGAATCAGATAAAAAAATTATTAATGCTGGCGATTTAATGATTGATATTAGTCAATATAAAACAGTCTTAAAAGGGGTCACACATGTACTTGCCAAAAAAGAATTTGAGTTATTATACTTATTAGCCGCACAACCCGGACGCGTTTTTTTAAGAGGTGAGATATTGTCTCAGGTATGGGGCAACGATGTGATTGTGGGAGACCGCACCATTGACGTACACATTAGAAAAATTAGAGCCAAATTAGGCATCGACTGCATCACCACTGTAAAAGGGGTAGGCTACAAATTCGATTATTAGATCAATTTATTAAATCAATGAATTAAATCGATTATTAGGAAGATTTAATACCTTCATACTGCCTCTGTGAAGGAGGCTTTGTTTACATGTTTAAAGAAAAGAACTTATCGCCCAAACAATTGGCGGCACTCACTGCGCTACTAATAGCTACCTTAATAGCTTTAAGCATTTTCATGCTTTTTTCGAATGCAAAATTGTGTATTACCTATTTTATTGTAAGCTTTATTAGTATCTATTTTTTAATGGGTCAACTTTTAGAATATTTTATTTATCGTAAAATAAAATTAATCTATAAACTTATTTCTCAAACCAAGGCCAGTAAAAGAGAAGAGGCTTATCAAAAATATGTACTACCTCAAAAAGGTATTGACGATGTAAGAGAAGATGTAGAAGAGTGGGCAGCTCAAAAAACAAAAGAAATTCAAGACTTGCAATCGAATGAAGCTTTTAGAAAAGAATTTTTACAAAATTTATCCCACGAAATTAAAACCCCCATTTTCGCCATTCAGGGTTATTTAGAATTATTAGGTGACGGTGCCATGGACGATGCTATTACAGGTCCCAAATTTGTAAAACAGGCGCAGTCTAATGTGCAAAGGCTTGTTCAATTATTAAGCGATGTAGATGCTATAACCAATTTAGAAATTAATAAAGACCCCATTTTAAAACAGTCTTTTATTATTCAAGATATTATAAATGAGGCAGTAAA
The DNA here is from genome assembly GCA_903891965.1 of uncultured Bacteroidota bacterium. GTDB lineage: Bacteria > Bacteroidota > Bacteroidia > Chitinophagales > Chitinophagaceae > Sediminibacterium. Next base: position 1,743 of record CAITGN010000129.1, on the reverse strand, counting down.
TAATTTAAGTGTGAAATGGATTAAGAAAAATATTCAATTTCAATTTAAAAAAGGATCAGAAACACCTACCTATGTTTTTGCGGATAAAAATAAAATTTATCAAGTAATAGTGAATATTTTATCGAACGCTGCTAAATACGGAAAGATAGATGGCCAAATTACGGCTAGTGTTTATAAAATGGAGGACCAAAAAATACTTATTGAATTAAGTGATGATGGAACGGGTATTGCAGAAGAACATCTGCCCCGTTTATTTGAAAGATTTTACAGAACCGATGATGCAAGGAACCGTGAAATTGGAGGTACTGGCTTAGGTCTTGCTATTTGCAAGCATATAATAGAGGCACACGGAGAAACCATTCATGTGAGAAGCAAGGTGAATGTGGGCACCACGCTTGGATTTACCCTAGCAAGCAAAGCATAATTTTCGTTACTTTTGTTGCAAATAATTTTGAATGCAAACAATTCTTGTTACAGGCGGGACTGGCTATATTGGCGCTCATACCATTGTGGATTTAATAGAGAATGGATTTGAGGTTATCTCTGCCGATAATTTATCAAGATCATCCGCTGAGAGTTTAAAAGGCATTGAAAAAATTACAGGAAAAAAAATTAAAAATTACGAGATTGATTTAACCGACAAAAAAGCGGCGGAGCAAATTTTCATCCAACATAAAAACATTACAGGTATTATTCATTTTGCAGCTTATAAAGCGGTAGGTGAATCGGTTGAAATGCCACTTGAGTATTATCAAAATAATATTAGTTCTTTAATTAATCTTTTACAATTAGCAGTTCAGTACCAAGCTAAACATTTTATTTTTTCTTCCTCTTGCACTGTGTATGGCAATCCCGATAAAATTCCTGTCACAGAACAAACTCCTTTAAAAACAGCAGCCTCCCCTTATGGAGCCACTAAGCAAATGGGTGAAACCATTGTACATGATACAGCTATAGCGCATCCAATCTCTACTATCTTACTTCGTTATTTTAATCCAGTAGGCGCCCACCCTTCTATTGCTATTGGCGAGTTACCTATTGGTCGTCCTCAAAACTTAGTGCCCGCTATTACTCAAACTGCTATTGGTAAATTACCAAAGATGCAAGTGCATGGAAACGATTATGACACAAGAGACGGAAGTTGTATTCGTGATTATATTCATGTTTGCGATATTGCACATGCGCATACTTTAGCTTTACAACATTCTATTAAAGAAAATAAAATTAACACTACTGAGATTTTTAATTTAGGGACAGGCAATGGTATATCTGTATTAGAAGCCATTGAAGCATTTGAAAAAGTATCGGGTGTAAAATTAAATTACGAGATTGGACCAAGAAGAGCGGGTGATATTGTGGCTATTTATGCCAACAATGACTACGCTGTTCAAAAATTGGGCTGGAATTGTCAATTTGATTTAAATGAAATGATGCGCACGGCCTGGGAATGGGAAAAAGCGATTGCAGGAAAATAATTATGCTGAATTATTGCTTCACTAACATCTTCTCTGCATTCTCTGCTACTTGAAGCGCTTCAATAAATTCTTCAATCTCTCCATTAATTACTGCATCTAAATTATAAGAGGTAACCCCTACGCGGTGGTCTGTAACTCTACCTTGTGGCCAATTATAAGTTCTAATTTTAGCGCTTCTATCTCCTGTACTTACCAATGTTTTACGATGTCTTGAAATTTCATCTTCTTGTTTACGCACTTGCTCTTCAAATAATTTAGTACGCATCAT
>CAITGN010000128.1:0-2005 GCA_903891965.1 uncultured Bacteroidota bacterium | reverse complement strand
GATTTAGAATTAGTGGGTGTGGGTTTTAAAGCAGTGAACGCTGGTAATATTTTAGACCTTGCTTTAGGATATTCTCACAACATTATTTTTGAAGTTCCAAAAGAATTAAAAGTTTCTACCACTACAGAAAAAGGACAAAATCCAAAAATTTTCTTAGAAGGTAGCGACAAACAATTAATAGGTCAAGTAGCTGCAAAAATCAGAGGATTACGTAAACCAGAACCATACAAAGGTAAAGGGGTTCGTTATTCTGACGAGGTGGTAAGAAGAAAAGCAGGTAAAGCAGCAGGTAAATAGTAATTAATAAAACAAGGATCCCGGCAGCATCGGGAAACATAAAATAAATAATATGAGTAAATTAGCTCAAAGACAAAAGATCAGATACAGAATTCGCAAAAAAGTACAAGGTACTGCGGCTAAACCTCGTTTATCTGTATTTAGAAGCAACGCTGACATTTATTGCCAATTAATTGACGATGTGAATGGTGTTACTTTAGCAGCATCATCTTCAAGAGAAGCAGATATTGCAGCACAAAAAGTTGCTAAAATTGACAAAGCTAAATTAGCAGGTCAATCAGTAGCGAAAAAAGCAGCAGCATTATCAATCACAACTTGTGTATTTGACAGAGGTGGTAATTTATATCATGGTCGAATCAAAGCGGTGGCTGAAGGCGCTAGAGAAGGTGGACTTCAATTTTAATTTGATAAAAATACTAATAGAAAATCATGTCTAAAGTAAATGTAAATAAGGTTAAAGCAGGTGGTGATGTGGAACTAAAAGAAAAAGTAGTTTCTATCAACCGTGTAGTTAAAACAACAAAAGGTGGCCGTACTTTTAGCTTTTCAGCTTTAGTAGTAGTAGGTAACGAAAATGGCGTTGTAGGTCAAGGATTAGGAAAAGCCAAGGAAGTTCAAGAAGCTATTACAAAAGGGATCGAAGATGCAAAAAAGAATTTGGTAAAAGTACCTGTAATGCACGGAACTATTCCTCATGAGCAATTAGCGAAGGATGGTGCTGCAAAAGTTTTAATCAAACCAGCTGCACACGGAGCGGGTGTAATTGCGGGTGGTAGCATGCGTGCTGTATTAGAAAGCGCGGGCATCACGGACGTATTAGCCAAAAGTTTAGGATCCGCTAATCCACACAATGTGGTTAAAGCAACTATCAAAGCTTTAGGTTTATTACGCGAACCAATTCAAATTGCAAAAACAAGAAATATTAAATTATCTAAAGTATTTAACGGATAATAAATCCTTAAAACTTTTATTTAATACTCATAAATAATTCAATGATGAAAAAGATAAAAATTACGCAAGTAAAAAGTGGCATTGACAGATCAGAGCGTCAAAAACAAACTTTGATTGCGTTAGGTTTGAGAAAAATGCATGCTTCTAAAGAAGTGGAGGCGACTCCTCAAATTTTGGGTATGGTAAATAAAGTACAACACTTAATAAAAGTGGAAGAAATCGCTTAATCAGCTTTTCTTAATTATTTAAATGCGAGGGGTGATACCCCGAAAGTACAAAATCAAAAAAATGAAATTACACAATTTAAAACCTGCAGAAGGTTCGGTTCACAAAGCAATTAGAATTGGTCGTGGTGAGGCATCTGGTAAAGGTGGTACATCAACAAAAGGTAACAAAGGTGGTCAAAGCCGTGCTGGTTATAAAAGCAAAATGGCACATGAAGGTGGTCAAATGCCTATCCAACGCCGTGTTCCAAAGCGTGGATTTAAAAATATCAATCGTATTGATTATAAAGTATTTAATTTAGGTCAATTGGATCAATTGATTGAGAAATACGGTTTCACAGAAATCACTCCAGAAAATTTATACATGAATAGTTTAATTAGCCGTACTGATTTAGTAAAGGTTTTGGCTAATGGGGAATTAAAAACAAAAATCAATTTCAGGGTTAACGCTGCAAGCAAGAAAGCACAGGATGCAATTGTTGCTGCAGGTGGTACTATTGAAATAATTTAATGTTTTTATTGTATATTGTGAG
>CAITGN010000127.1:0-5821 GCA_903891965.1 uncultured Bacteroidota bacterium | reverse complement strand
CCACACAGATGCGCAAAAAAATTAAAGAGAGTAGTGTTTATTGGAACGATGATACACAAATGGAAAAAATAAAATCAAGTCCCGATGATTATGATTTTTCGGGCTTCGATTCTTTAGAAAAATTTACGGGCACGCATCCCACAGTCATGCTGGATAGAATTCAAAGACAGAATTGGAAAATTGATTTAGACCTTTCTCAAAAAAAGTTTTCTTTTAAAAATAAATGCTTGTACCTTTTTGAAAAATTAACAGGTATTCGCCCTTTTGATTTTAAAAATTATAAAATTATCAGAAAATAATGATGCATTCTATTTCCGATATTCAACAAGGAGTGGCGAAAGGAGATTTTCTTTTACTAGCCAAGGCCATATCCTTTATTGAAAATAATGTAGAGGGGACTACGGTTTTTTTAGAAGCATTAGCGCCTGCCAATATTCCCATTATAGGTGTGACGGGTCCTCCCGGTGCAGGAAAGAGCACATTAATTAATGCACTTATTAGTACTTGGGTGGAGCAAGGAAAGAAAGTAGCGGTACTATCCGTGGATCCTTCTTCTCCTTTTCATCAAGGTGCTATTTTAGGAGATCGTATTCGAATGAAGGATTGGTACTTGCATGCTCAAGTGTATATTAGATCGCTAGCTGCAAGAGGGCATCTGGGTGGATTGAATAGTGCTATGCTATCCTTGACTACTTTAATGCAGTCTGCGGGCTTTGATTATATAGTAGTGGAAACAGTAGGGGTAGGACAATCGGAAGTAGAGATCGCCTCCTTAGCCGATACCACCGTGGTGGTCTTAGTGCCAGAAGCGGGAGATGAAGTACAAATGATGAAATCGGGTTTAATGGAAATTGCAAATGTATTTGTGGTGAATAAAAGCGACCGACCTAATGCCCAAATATTTGTCAATCATTTAAAACAAATGATTGCAGAAAATGCACCTGCGCAAAATACGCCTCAAGTAATTAGTACGATTGCCACTGAAAGAGAAGGCATTTCGGATTTATTAAAAGCAATGGAAGCACATCAATTAGCCTTGCATGATGATGGCACACAGAAAAATGAAATGCTATTTACCAAAGTCATGCAATTAATAATGGCTAGTAAAATGAATCAGGTAGATATAGAAAAATTGAAATTGAATTTAGCTTCGGAGTCTAGCAAAGCGCATTTCAATATTTTTAAATTCGCGCAAACATTTTATTAAACACTAATTTTTATCAAATAACTTTTTTAGATAGATTTATCTTAAAAAGCTTTATTCGAAAATAAAATTATTACAATAAGTTGCTTTATTCGTAAAGTCTTGAAATTTTTCAAAGGTAAATTCGGAGCTAGGAATAAAATGATTGCCTTGAATAATTTTTCCTTCATAGCCCAATGATTCTAAATAGTGAATCGTTTCCATTACTTGTTCTTTACCTACATGTCTCGCTTCAATTTCCACCAAAATTTTAGGCCTATGTTTTTTGAGTATGTTCTCTGCGCCTTTAAAAACTTTTAATTCATTGCCCTCAACATCTACTTTTAAAAAATGAGGTATGAGTTGATGTTTCTCGCAGTATTCATCTAAGGTAGTGATGATGACTTTTTCAGTGGTTTGAAAATTAATATCATTGGCATGTTCCACAATGGTGGCGCTAGGAGAGCTTAATTTACCATGTAATAGAGCAGGCAGGTAAAGATTACTTTGACCAGATACATTCGATAAAGCAATATGTTCAATAACTACATTGGTCCAGTGAAACAATGCTTTTATTTTCTGTAAATAAGTAAAAAGAATTTGTTGAGGTTCAAAACCAATGAGGCTTCCTCCTTTACCAGTTTGTTGTAACATCTGGTATAAGTAACCTGCTTTATGCGCTCCAATATCAAAAATGAGATCACCTTTCTTTATAGATTTTTTGATATAGGCAAACTCGCCCTTATCGCTTTTACTGTATTTATAAACTCTGTGTAAAAGCTTAATGGATTCAAGTATTTTCATTAAGGGGGGATTAAGATTTATCCTGCTTCCACCATTTGAAGGCGATATAGCCCGCAATGGCAAAAGGCATGGCTGCTAGGTATAGAATACCTGCATTAAACCCCTTTCCGGCTTCCTGCCCAATTTGACCGGCAGTTTTGGTACAGATAGAACATTGTGCCATAGCACTTAGTACCAATAATTGAGAGAGTATTAAAAACGTGATACGTTTCATGAATACTTATTTATTTTCTGTGTTCAATAAAGGCTAATAAAAAACCCCTTGAGGGGTCTTTATTAATAAGTGTTAAGCTTTTGCTTTAGTTGCTTTTTCAGTTTTTGCAGCCGCTGCTTTTGGGGCAGTTGCTTTTTCAGTTTTTGCAGCAGTTGCCTTAGGTGCAGCTACTTTTGCAGCCGCCGCTTTAGCGCCTTTGCTAGCCACTTTATGTGGTCTGCTTACGCCAAAAGAACCTTTAAATCTTTTTCCTTTAGCTGTTTTTTTATCTCCTCTTCCCATATTCTTGTTTTTTGTTAATTGTTGATTGGACAGCAAAAATAAAAAAACCCTCGCACATACGAGGGTTTTTTTTCAAAATCTTGTAATTAAGCGATTTTAGTCACGAAAACTATAATTTACCGCTCAATTCTTTACCTGCTTTGAATTTTGCAACTTTCTTAGCTTTGATTTTGATCGCAGCTCCAGTTTGTGGGTTGCGGCCTACACGTGCAGCACGCTTAGAAACTGAAAAAGTACCAAATCCTACTAAAGTTACTTTATCTCCTTTTTTCAAGGCTTTTGTAACTGCTTCGATAAATGCGTCTAAAGCTGCGTTAGCTTGTGTTTTTGCGATCTCTGCATTGTCAGCAATGTGAGCGATCAATTCTGCTTTGTTCATAGATGTGTTTTTTATAAGTTTAAAACGATGTAACAAATTTATTAGGTTTTATCAATTGAAAAAATATTTTTTTTCAAAATGCATTTTTATATATCGCTTGAAACCCTTAAATAGTAAGGTTTTCGTGCAAAATCATGCAATTCGTTAGTTTAATGTATTCCTTGAAAAACATATGAAACCCTTGCTGGCATTGAGTTTCATTGATAATCGGCTGAAATATAAGCCTGCCTTGAGTTTCGGCTATTTAATCTATCCACATTCAATTCACAATTTGCATTTCGGTGCAAAAATAGTAGCATTTTTCACCCCAGGTGACTTGTACTTCCTGCAAATGGGTGGAAGCGTGTAATTGTTGGTACGACTGCCATAGCTCGATCTTGTCACAATAAAGTTGCAAAGTATAAGTAGGCGATTGGTCGGCTTGCACTGCTATTTGATATAATTTATGGTCACTAAAACTTTGACTTCTTAGCATTTGTGGAATAAAATTATTTTTCATCCATTCCAACCATTGAAATTCCAAAGCAGGATCTATTTGAAAACTAATATTATAAACCTTCATGTACAATAATTTTATATTTTATTTTAATTCTAAAACGATAGGGCAGTGATCACTATGTTTCACCATCGGCAAGATGGTAGCAGCTTTGATGGAACTTACTAAAGCTTCTGTGGTGCATAAATAATCAATGCGCCATCCTTTGTTTCGGAGTCTCACACTAGGAAATCTTTGTGTCCACCAGGAATAACCACCTGTGGTGGTTGGATTAATTTTTCTATAACTATCTACCCATCCATTTGCTAAAAATGAATCCATCCATGCCCTTTCCTCTGGTAAAAAACCAGAAGATTTTTTATTGCCTTTGGGATCATGAATATCTATTTCTTGATGTGCAATATTATAGTCGCCTGCAAGAATAATTTTAGAACGTTTCTTTTGAAGCTTTTTTATATAGCTTTCAAATTCGTTCAACCACTGGTATTTATAGGTCTGTCTTTCATCGCCACTACTTCCAGAGGGGAAATAGGCATTTACAATAGTAATGTCCCCTATATCTACTCTAATCACCCTGCCCTCAAAATCGCTCATTTCAAATCCATTACCAGTTTGCACTAAATCGGGTTTGATTTTAGTAAAAACAGCTACACCACTATAGCCTTTTTTTTGAGCGGAAAACCAGCAAACATGATAGCCAAGTTGGGTGAATAAAGAAAGGTCAATATCGTCTTGAGTAGCCTTGGTTTCTTGCACGCAAAAAATATCTACGGGGTATTCGGTGAGCCATTCAATGAGCCCTTTTTTAATAGCGGCCCTAATTCCATTGACATTATAACTTACAATACGCATCTACTATTTTGTTTAGCTAGTTTGTTTTATCCAGGTTGTTGAAAAATTTCTGCATAAGCAATCAGTAATAATAAATTTTCTAATGCAGGCAGGGCAGTTCTTTTTTCTACCATTTGTATAGGTTTTTTATTTCCACTAATGGCCATTACTATTTTTTTATCGATAAGTAGGGTAGTAATATTATTTTCATAATTCAGTTGAATGACAAATTCATGCTGCATTGCACTACCGCTAATAACTCTTGAATGTTTGATGGGCTGTTTTGCAAATAAAGTACCCAGGTTGGACATATGGCTAGAATCGTATCCATTGTACACTATATCAGGGTAATAAAATTTGTTTTCTTCTTTCACAAAGTCATTCACTGTAAAATAACCAATACTATCTTTATCTTGAAAAATACGGTGTGTAGCTTCGGATAAAAATTGAATAGCCAATTTAGGGGTATTATCATTGAATACCGGCTCGACATTAAATTCAATATAGGAATCTAAAGAATAATCGATATTATTTTTAATATCTCTTAAGGGCTGCATGACTTGATAGTATTCATTTTTGCTAAATACCGGTCTTGTTTTTCTAATAATGTCTACAATGTCTTTGTAGGGATTGTTTTCAGATTTATCCTTGTTGTTTATCTTTTTCAAAACAGCTGGTGGTATTCTTAATGCATGTAGTCCTGCATTGTCTACAAAAGAAATAAACTTCTTGCTTGTATCAAATAAGACTCTGGGCATATTGTGCACAAAGGGCATCCAATAATTATCGGTAGCGTAGGCCGCTGGAATTTTGACATCTATAAAATCTATATCATCTCCCTCCGCGTCCAAAAAGTTCATGGCCTTTGTAATGGCATTATACATTAGATTAGGCATACTAGCAGTCGATCTTATGGTATAACCTATTCCCAAGGATTCAATAGGGGTAAAGCCCAACATAATAGTTTTTTGAAAAACACGCTCTTGCTTTAGATTAAATATTGAACAGGCGATAAACCAAACGGAATGAATGCTGTCTTTTTTTTCTTTGGATAATTTTACTAAATCATTCTGGTATGCAAACCCAGGGTCCATTTCATATATTTCTATATAGGCATGATAAGGAATCTGCCTACTATTAGACCAATCAATTTTTATTTTACCTGCCTGCGTTAGCTTCGTAAGTGTTCTGGTAGTGGTGGTGTAGCTTTTATCTCTTTGCATTTTTAAAGTGACAAAAAGACTCGTATCTAAGGTTTCTAAAATAGGATTGATATTCGCTGGAATTTCCCAATAACTAGCCGTTGGGTTTAAATAAGAGAAGGCTTGTATTTGTTCCACTACAACTAGTGGCTTTGAAGTATTTTGAGACCATCCTTGGAAGGAGCATAGTAATGAAAAAACTAGAAATTGAATGGCAATCAAGTGCTTCATAAGTCGTATCAAATGGTAGGTCAAATTTAGCTTATTTAAAGTACTATGCTTCAATATTTATTCTAACTTCAATAAGAAGATTTGTTAAAATATTCAAACTAGCCATGAAACCTATAGAAAAGCAAAGAATTATTCCAGCCTTTAAGCAGTATGACTTAGAGGGGCCCAAGCCCAGGGTGAATGAATTTTTATTTGCCTT
>CAITGN010000126.1:0-12388 GCA_903891965.1 uncultured Bacteroidota bacterium | reverse complement strand
CTCGATTTTATTTTAAGATTTGTCACCTGGCCATCCGCCCAGCTCATTTCAATTTCATAGTTGCCCCTAGCCTTCAATCCTTTCACGGCGCCAGTAGCCCATGCCTTAGGTAATGCTGGTAAAAGCGTGATTAATTCATCGTTTGATTGTACTAGCATTTCAGCCACTGAGGCAGCTCCCCCAAAATTGCCATCTATTTGAAAAGGAGGATGCGCATCTAATAAGTTAGGATAAGTGCCCCCCGCATTGGTATAATTTTCTTTGGTTTCATCTGGAGGCACATATTTTAATAATTCACGATACATTTTATAAGCATGGTCTCCATCTTTTAATCTTGCCCATAAATTTATTCTCCAACCTTTGGACCAACCTGTAGTTTCATCTCCTTTTACTTCTAAAGTTTTTTTAGCCGCTGCCGCAATCTCGGGTGTTTTATCAACTGTTACATGGGTGCCAGGATACAATCCGTATAAATGAGATTGATGACGATGTTTAGGATCGCTGTCTTCCCAATCATAATACCATTCTTGTAAATTACCTGCCTTACCTACTTTATAAGGATGTAAATTATTTAAAGCTGTATTTATTTTATTTGCGAAATCATTATCGTTCTTTAAAACTTTTTGCGCAGCAAGTACATCTAAAAATAATTCTCTAATCATAGCAAGGTCGGCAGTGCCGCCATAAAAAGTAGATCCCACAAAACCATTTGGCATTTTGAAAGTATTTTCTGGAGAAGTTGAAGGAGAGGTAATAAATTTTCCACTACTATCTGTTACTAACCAGGCTAAACAAAATTCTGCAGCACCGCGCATTAATGGATAGGCTTTCTGTTCTAAAAATGTTTGGTCTTTGGTAAATAAATAATGTTCCCATAAATGTGTAGAGGCCCAAGTGCCACCCATGGTCCAATTCGCCCAAACAGGATCTCCATTTCCAAAATTACCCACCGGATTAGACATAGCCCATATATCTGAATTATGATGTGCTACCCAACCTGGCATATTATAAAATGTTTTGGCTGTGGTCTTTCCTGTAGTGGCGAGGTTGCCTATGAATTGTAAAAACGGTAAATGCATTTCAGATAAATTGGTATTTTCTGCTAACCAATAATTTTCTTCTGCATTAATATTAATGGTATAATTACTTGACCATGGTGGTTGTATATAGGGGTTCCATAAGCCCTGTAAGTTAGCAGGGACGCCAGTTGTACGAGAGCTTGATATTAATAAATAACGACCATACTGAAAATATAAAGTTTCTAAATAAGGATCGGCTTCTCCTTTAGCATATCTTTTTAAACGATCATCGGTAGGTAAGTTCACTAAGTCCTTACCGCCTAATTTTAATTCAACGCGATTAAAAAAAGATTGATAATCTTTTAGATGTCGTTTTTTTATTTCTGTCCAGCCTATTTGTTTTGCGTTGCTTAATTGTGTAGCAGTGTTTGCTACATTATTTAATCCCTTCGTAGCAGGGTCTTTATCAAAACCATTAAAACTAGTGGCCATAGAAACATACACAGTAGCTTCTGTAGCATCTGCTAATGTAATAGTAGAATCTGTTTTAGTAATTTTTCCAGTACTAGATTGTATTTCTATTTTCGCGGAAAAACGCGTGCCTCTTTTGGCATCATACATAATGGCGTTGCGTGATTTTTGAACATAGTTAGGATCGGCTTTCACAGGTGCCAATCCATTTACTTGAATTACATTATTATTAATGACTGTTGTATGTTTTAATAGCGATTCAAAACGAATAGTAAAACCTAGTGCGCCTGCTTTTTTACTCGTTAAGTGAATGGTAAAAATTTTATCGGGATTAGACACCAAATATTCTCTTTCAATGGTATTGTTATTGGAGAAGGTTTGCACTTTTGCTATAGCCTTATCAATATCTAGTTCTCTATAATAATCGGTAATATAGGGGTCATCATTAATATCCATTAGCAGTGTGCCGAGTGGCGCATACGATTCGGAAAACTTTCCTTGTAACTTTTTTAGAAGCTCTGCTGCTTTTTTATAATTGTTTTCTTGCAGGGCTTTACGCACTGCCGGTAAATTTTTATAGGCCTGCGGATTCATGTTTGCATTCACTGGCTCCCCCGACCATAAACTGAGGTCGTTTAAATAAATTTTATCGGTAGATATGCCACCGAAAACCGTAGCGCCTTGAAGTCCATTGCCTAATACTAATGCCTCTTCAAAATATTGGGCAGGATTTGAATACCAAAGCTTTAACGGCTGTTGTATAGAAGCAGTGGCCGCAGGGGCGGTTGCTACAGGGCTAGGCTTCTTTTTTTTAACTGCTTTTTTTTGAGCAAATAATACAAAAGGGCAAGCAATCAAGACCAAGGTTTTCTGATAAACATTCATAAATAGCGCTTAATAAGATAAAGATTAAAAATGAAGTTACTAAAATCATGGCAGTTTTTTGCAGCTATAAACCACCAAAATGATTTAAATTGAAGTACCTAATTTTTAACTAAAACATATTGTATGAAAAAGCATCAATTACTATTATTTGTATTTTTCTTTCCCCTTCTTTTACTGGCACAAAAAAATTGGAGCCCTGAGCAAGTATTAAAAATTAAAAATGTAAGTAGTGCACAGGTTTCTGGTGATGGAACCAAGGTAGTGTATACCATTAGAGAAGCTATGATGACAGAGGATAGAAGCGAATATGTAAACCAAATATGGATAAGCGCTATTGATGGATCAAATGCTAAACAATTAACTACAGGAGATAAAAATAATTCAAACCCCAAATGGAGCCCTGATAATAAATCTATTGCCTTCACCTCTTCTCGCGATGGAAAAAATAATGTTTACATTTTACCTGTGACAGGTGGAGAAGCAGAAAAAATTACAGATACCAAAGGGGGCGTAAGTGAATTTGAATGGAGTAATGATGGAAATAAAATTGCTGTGATAGTAGCAGACGCTGCAACAGATAAAGAAGAAAAAAATAAAAAAGCAAAAAACGATTGGTATATATATGAGGCAGAATTAAAGCAAAACCGATTACAAGTATACTGGATCCATCATAAAGATTCTGCTCAAAAATATATTCAAAAAGTATTGACAAAAGAAAATAATTCTGTGTATGCATTTGATTGGAACGCAGACGGGACAAGCATTGTATACAGTTATGGTAAGTCTACCAAGGCCAATGATAATACTTATAGCGATATAGCATTAATCAATATTGAGACAGGTGTTGTTAAAAATATTGCGAACACGCCTGCAGGAGAATCTTCTCCTCAGTTTAGTCCAGATGGAACTTTGATTAGTTATTATTGTACTGAAAACCCGAACGATTGGCCTGGTGCAAAACATGCGCAGATTTATGCTGTAGCCGATGGAAAAACTTGGCGATTAAAAGCAACCCCTAATGAAGATGGAAGTATTTTGGGTTGGACGGCAGATGGAAAAAATATTCTATGGTCAGAGATGAATAAAACTATGACAACTATTTATACATTAAGTGTAGATGGAAAAAGTATGAGTGAATTAAGCAAGGGTGAAAAAAATTATATAGGGGCTGCTAAAATAAATGCATCACATAGCTATATTTCATTTACTTTACAAAACACTTCACAGTTTCCTGAATTATATGTAAGTAAATTAAATGAGTATGCTCCTGTAAAAATTACTTCTATTAATGCTGGTATGGCTGCATTGCCTTTAGCTAGAACCGAACTTATTAAATGGAAAGGAGCCGATGGTTTAGAAATTGAAGGTTTATTAACTTATCCCTTAAACTATACTGCTGGCAAAAAAGTACCCTTACTATTAAATGTACATGGTGGCCCTGCTGGTAATTTTGCTCAAACTTGTATTGCTACGAATCAAGGTACTTATCCTATAGCTGCTTTAAGTGAGGATGGTTATGCTATTTTAAGACCAAACCCAAGAGGATCAAGTGGTTATGGCAATATTTTTAGAATGGCTAATAGACAGGATTGGGGTGGTAAAGATTATATAGACTTAATGAATGGTGTTGATCAGGTGATTAAAATGGGTGTTACCGATGAAACTATGCTAGGTGTGATGGGATGGAGTTATGGCGGATTTATGAGTAGTTGGATTGTTGGACATACGAATCGTTTTAAAGCCGCTTCCATTGGAGCGCCTGTAGTAGATCTTGGTTTTCAAAATTTGACCGATGATATTGAAGGATTTTTACCTTCTTACTTTAAATCAGATCCATGGAATAATTGGTCTATGTTTAGCGAGCATTCCCCATTAAGATATGTTCAAAATGTACAAACACCTGTGATGTTACAACATGGAGAAGCAGATCAAAGAGTTCCCTTAGGAAATTCTATTATGTTTTACAATGCATTAAGAAGAAGAAATATTCCTGTGAAGCTTTTGGTTTTACCAAGACAACCACATGGACCTAGTGAACCAAGAATGGTTTTAAAAACAATGCAAACCAATGTGGAGTGGTTTGAAAGTTTGTTGAAACCATAATAATTTTGTTTACAAAAATAAAAAGAGGTTATAAGGATTCTATTATATATGTTGATTTAAAAAAATAAAAGGAATGAAAAATATAAAATTACTCTTAAGCATTATACTTTTAATGCAATGTCAATGGTTGATCGCACAAACCATCAAAGAAAAAAGTAGAATCATTGTTATTGGTGCACATCCCGATGATTGTGATTATGAAGCTGGTGCAACAGCTGCCTTATTATCAAGCATGGGTCATGCAGTCAAATTTGTTGCAGTCACGAATGGGGATGCAGGACATCAAACTATGAAAGGAAAAGAATTAGCTGCGCGTAGATATTTAGAAACGCAGGAAGTAGCAAAAAGATTAGGGGTAACCTATGATGTATTGGATAATCACGATGGTGCTTTATTGCCTACATTAGAAGTGCGACTACAAATTATTAGAAAAATTAGAGAGTGGGATGCAGATGTAGTGATTGCGCCAAGACCCAATGATTATCACCCTGACCACCGTTACACCGGCGTATTAGTGCAAGATGCTGCTTATATGGTAGAAGTACCTAATGTAGCACCAGACGCACCTCCTCTTAGAAAAACACCTGTATTTTTATATGCAGAAGATCATTTTCAAAGACCAAATCCCTTCAGACCAGATATTGTAATAGATATTAGCACTGCTTATGCAAAAAAGATTTCTGCCATTGACGCGCATGAATCTCAATTTTATGAGTGGATGCCTTGGATAGGAAGATATGAAAAAGACGTACCTACTGGAAAAGAAGAACGTTTGAAGTGGTTGATGAAATTATATGATCGTCCTATGAAAGCCAATATTAGAGCCGCTATGGTGAAATGGTATGGAACAGCAAAAGCAGCAAATGCAAAACATGCAGAAGCTTTTGAAATTTGTGAATATGGTGCACAACCTAATGAAGCAGAAATAAGAAGATTGTTTCCAATGTTAATTAAATAGTATGGCGAATTGGTACAAAGCCTTATTGATATCTTTTGTTTTTTCTATGGCGTTGGTGATAAATGTTATTGGGCAAGTCAATGTCGCTTCCACCATGACTGTAAAAAAAACAAAAGATTTTTCTTTAAATGGTTTGGGAGACGCTGCTGCATGGAAAACTACTTCATTTACTAAACTTCAAAAGAAATTAACTACTGGAGTAAATTATACTACCCAGTTTAAAATTTTATATTCCGACTCGGGCATTTATTGTTTATATATATGTGAGGATTCTATTATTACCTCAACGCTTAAGGAAGACTTTGCCGATTTATATAATGAAGATGTCGTAGAAGCCTTTTTTTGGCCTGATGAAAAATCTGTGATCTATTTTGAATATGAATTATCGCCATGGAATTATGAATTACCCATACTAGTGCCCAATAACAACGGAAAGTTTTTAGGCTGGAGACCCTGGCATTATGAAAAAGAAAGAAGAACAAGACATGCTGCTAGCATTAATAAGCAAGCAGGTAAAGTCATAGGATGGACTGCTGAATTTTTTATTCCCTATGTTTTACTAAGCCCCTTAGAAAATGTACAACCCAAGGCTGGAACAAAATGGCGTGCTAATTTTTACAGAATTGACTATGATAAAGGAGGCAACTATTGGAGCTGGAAGCCTACTGGTCTTAGCTTCCACGAATACAAAAAATTTGGAACTATTGTTTTTGAATAAAATTATTCTTTCACTTATAGTGGTTAATTGTCTTATCTTTGCAATGAATAAAACAAGATTCTATGTTAACAAATATTGTCATTTTCTTTTGGATACTTTCATCTATCTACTGTTTGTATAAATTATTTAAAAGATCAAAATTAACCTCTCTTGACGGGGTCATTGGGTATTCACCCGGCTTAGAGGTAATCATGGTATTGGTCTTAGGGCCTTTATTAGCAATCATTGATATCTCTTTAACTTGGATTAATATTTACAAAGACGCTGAAGAAGCAAGAAGAAGAAACGATAAATAAGAAAATACATTGCATAAAAAAGCCCCTCGATTGATCGGGGGGCTTTTTTTATTCTTATATAGAATTACAAACGAGTGTATTTCTCGATAGAAGTTGTTTTAGAAGCTTCATCATAGATTTCTTGCATGTACTCATCTTTTCCAATGAATGTAATTTTAACTTTCATAGTCAATCCTACAATAGGAGCATAATTTGAAGTAATAACAGCTTCACTTGATGCACCATTTGCATAGGTATATGAACCATATCCAAAAGCATTGGTGTATTTAGTCATAGTTGAATCTGTTGGAACTCTTTGTGCCCATATAAAATGTCCATCTTGGTAAGCTTTATATTGAACAGCATTATATTTCGCTATATCTATATTAGTAGTATCTGTTCCAGTTACAGACATTCTAGCTGTTTGTTTCCATAAACCATCTAATTCAGAAGTCGCACCAGCAGTTACTTTAGAATAAGTTTCGTTTAATTTGTAAGTAACCCCATTCATTACTAAAGCTGCAATATCTTGAACATATCCATTTTCAGTTTTAGTAATATTTAATGTAAAGTTAGCAGCTGAATCACTTCCACCGCCACTATACACATTCGTTTCAGTAATAGTATTTCCTTCTTTTTTGTAAGAACCTACTCCAAAAGATACAGTAGAATCTCCGTTTAATTTTGCAAATACATAATGTGTCGCTGTGTAAATTTTAAATTGGTTAGGGCTGTTTTCAACAGTGTCCTTGGTACCATCGTTGGTAACGGCTTTTTCCATTTTGTACACACCCGCTTGAGTTTCCTCCGTCTTAGGAGCGCTACAAGCTGTAGTTAATAAAACAATCGCCGTTAGGGCATAAAGAATTTTTTTCATCTGGTTTGTTTTTGGTTTAAATTATTAAAATGTATAGTTCTTGTCTTAATTAATCTACTGTATAAAACTTTCTATACAATTGGCCTGTAATAAAAACAGCATTGTTGTCTTTATTCTTAGCGCCCCATGCTTTAAACTTAGCATGATCGTGAATGGCTTTATAAGCTTGTTCAGAAGTCCAATGACCAATGGTACAGCTTCTATAAGTGGAAGTAGTATCTGATTCATTTACTTTCATGTAAGTATAATAGTTATTCGGAAAACCTATTTCAATCATGATTGCATTGATTTCTTTTAAACTAGCGATATAGGTTTTTTCTACAGCTGCATTTTTAACATCATAAAAATGTACAGAGTTAATAGCTTTTTGAGCAGAAGCTGTTAGGTTGAATCCAATTACAGCTATCATTAATAAGAAGATGGTTTTTTTCATTTGGTTGATTTTTAATGAGTTAACAAATTAATGTAAAATTTTAATAGTTAAAATTACTTAAACAGGATTTAAAAATAAGGTATTTTACTTTCTTTTCAACACTTAAATGGCTTATATTAGTGTAACCAAAAAATAATAAATGAAAAAGATTTTACTTTCTTTAGTTATTGTAGCTGCCTTAGTAGCTTGTAATAACAGTACTGCGGTAAAAACAACTGCTGCAGAAGAAGCCTACACCAAGAATTTAGCAACTGCTCAAGCATTTTTTGCCGCATTCGCTGCTAAAGATTCTGTTAAAATGGCTTCTTATGTTACAGATAATTTTATGTGGTCTCCGCCAGCGGTTGGACAAGATTCATTGTCTAAAGATGTATGGTATGCTCAAATGCAAGTATTTATGACCACTTTTAATGACATTACCTTTACTAACCCGCTTTGGAGAAAAGGAGTAGATAATGATAACAATTTAGATGGTAGTGTTAGAGTATATGGGTTATGGAATTCAAAATTTGCAAGTAGTGGAAAAACTGGTTTATTAAAATACTACTCTACATTTGAATTTGATAAAGACGGAAAAATTGCAACGCAACAAGAATTTTATAATGCAGCAGATTTAGCTATAGAGCATTAATATATTTTTACTTGATATAAAAAGACCCATAGAATTTATTTCTGTGGGTCTTTTTTATTAACTTCAAGTAGTATTCAATTCATTATTTAAATTTTATAAAATGAAAGCCTTCTTATTAAAAATTGCTTTAGTTTCTATGGTATTTTTTTTATGCTATAAGTCGGAGGCCCAATCCAAAGAAATTTTTGATATCGTATTAGCAGGAGGTCGTGTCATTGACCCTGAAACTAAATTAGATGCCGTTAGAAATATTGGAATTCTAAATGGGCGTATCGCATCCATAAGTACAAATGCATTAGTAGGTAAGGAACTTATTGATGTTAAAGGTTTGGTCGTAGCGCCCGGTTTTATAGATATGCATGTTCACGGAAGAAGCAATCAAGAACAAGAGTTTCAATTACATGATGGGCTCACTACCACTTTAGAATTAGAATGGGGTGTTGAAAATATTGAGCAGTGGTATGCCTCTAGAAATACAAAAGCAATTATTAATTATGGAGCAAGTGTATGTTGGCCTTTTGAAAGATTTAAGGCCATGGAAAAATATAAAGATGCTACGAAACTAATGATGGAAAATACTATTAAGGGTAATAGTTCATTAGAAGGTCTTTTTAATGCAATTGGTGGTTCTTATAAAGACAAATTAACCAAAGAGGAATCAAACAAGATGTTAATGAACATTAATAAATCATTAGCAGAAGGCGGCATTGGTATAGGTATACCTATTGGATATTTACCTAAAACAAACCCTGAAGAATTATATGAGGTATATAAGTTTGCTGGTGAAAAGCAAGTATTGTTATTCTCACATTTAAGAGAGCCCAATATGCTTTCATTTCAAGAAGCCATTGCCAATGCTACTTTAACAGGAGCGCCACTTCATATAGTACATATAAATAGTATGGCTTTGGGTCATATGCAAATGGCATTAGACATGATAGAGGCTGCTAAAAAAAGAGGCGTAAATATCTCCACTGAAATGTATCCCTACACTGCAGGTTCTACCTTAATACAATCTGCCATATTTAATGAAGGCTGGCAAGAAAAACTTGATATGACTTACAAAGATTTACAATGGGTATTAACAGGTGAAAGACTCACTAAAGAAACATTCGATAAATATAGACAAACTGGCGGCGCGGTTATAATACATAATATGCAACCTGAATGGTTGAAATTAGGAATGGAAAACCCTGCAGTAATAATAGCTTCTGATGGTATGCCTTATAGTGCATTAGCGCATCCAAGAACTGCGGGTACATTTTCAAGAGTCTTAGGAAAATATGTAAGAGAAGATAAAGTGATAGATTTAAATACCGCCATCGCCAAAATTACATTGCTTCCTGCTAAAAGATTAGAATCTATTGCACCATCGATGCTGCATAAGGGTAGAATACAAGTGGGTGCCGATGCAGATATCACCATTTTTAATGCAGATAAAATAATTGATAAGGCTAGCTTTGAAAAAGGACTGGCCTTTTCTGAGGGCGTAGAATTTGTAATAGTAAACGGGACCCTTGTTTTAAAAAATGGCAAAACCTTAGCAGGTATTTTTCCAGGAAAGGCAGTAGTTGGGAAGTTTAAAAAATAGAAGCTTTATTTTATTTCTTCATCATTGGCTGAAACCCAGACTTAGATAGGTCTTCAAAAAGCTTTTTTACTTTTTCAATGCCGCTTATATCATTCATATCAAAATAGTAATAAACTTCTTCATCTACTTTATGAATGGCGTTCTCTTGTATAGCGCCTTGTGATTTATATTCTGCAATCACCCAGTCTGCCACAATCTTATAACTTAGTTTATCATTCTCTGCAAACTTATAGGCCCTGTTTAATCTAAAGTGTGGGGCTGTTGCATTTATTTTAGTTTCTGGAAAACCAGATAGCATGGTAAATTCATTATCCTTATTCCCGTTCATCTTGGTACTTCCTGCAATAATAATAGGTTTATTAGGTCCCTTGAAACGCTTGACAGCTCTCAGTCCCATTAAAACAGCTGTTTTATGATGGCCATGTTGTCCTACTTCTGGTAGTAGTGTAAAAACAAAATCATATCCTCGTTCCGCAAGTAAAATATCTAATCTTTTTTCAACATAGGGAATATCCCAATTTTTTCCAGAAATATATGGTTCAATATTAGTAGAGTAAAAATCATCAGGCTGTTCCATGAAATAAATATTACGAATGCCCATAATTTTAGCTGCATTTATAATTTCTTGCTTTCTAATCATAGGAAGATGTGTTCTTGCGACAATAGAATCGGTAATAGGTAAATCAAAATACATCGCACCTAACTGTGAATCGGCAAAACCGCCACCACCATCGGTCATTACAGCCATGTCCACCGTGCCTTTTAATTCTTTGGTTATTTTAAATAAAGAAACGGAAAAAGTAGTTTCATCATCGGGATGTGCAGTAATCACTAAAATTTTAGGACCCTGTGCTGCAGCTATTAAACTGCTAATAGAAAAAAATAAGAAGAGTGCTAGCTTATTCATGAATAAATATTTAATGAACCCATATAAGGGGCTTCACTAAATTAAGCTAAAGAAAAGAGATCAAGAAAGAATTAAATAACCAATTTCCTTTTAAATTTCTTGTAATTAGTAACCAATTCAGAAATATAACCTTCTCTATCTGTTTTCATGATTGTCTTGGCTTCCTTTGTATAAGTAGTGCCTAAATGGTCAAAGAAATGTTTAGAAGAAAATACAGCCATTTCTACCATGATAGGAAAAGTATCTAAGCCTCTTTTTTCTAATAAATAATAAACGCTTTTTTTATTTTGGTTACCCTTTGTCTTGCTCACAAATCCAAGTTCTTCCAATTTTTTTAATCTATTGGCTAGCATTTTACTGGGCATGCTTTCTGGAGAGGTTTGAAACTCATTAAACAAAGACTTATGACCCCATATCATATCTCTTAAAATTAATAAAGTCCACTTATCGCCAATAATATCAAGGCTTGTAGCCACAGGGCAAATGGAACGAAATTCAATACTGTTTCCCATATCTGAAATTAATGCACAAAACTACAATTAATAATTTAATAATACAAGATGCGAAAAAAATCATATATAATTGAATATCAATATGTTGGGTTGTTTTTGGAGGTGAAACTGTACGAAATTAAAAATATTGTAGGATTTTTTTAGTTTCATTTAGAAAGTTATATTTATGGTTCAACAAAACCTTCATACATGAAAAAACTGATCTTATCCATGACTATGCTATTTGTAGTTATGTTTGCTTTTGCTCAAACTAATGCAAAACCCACTTATTACCTTCTTAACTATTATAAAGCAGATAAAGGTAAAGCAAGTGAGTATATCGATTTAATTAAAACCTATGCTTCTAAAATTTGGAAGGAAAAAGTAAAGGCAGGTGATATCACAAGTTATTCATTATATAGCGTGGCCACAAGTTCCGAGGATGGTGGTTATGATTTAGTTTCTCTACAGTCGGGTAGTTCTATCAACGATTTTTCAAAAACAAACACTGCAGAGTTTATGAAAAAAGCATTCCCAGGTATAGATGAAGCTATATTAACTTCTCTTGCAAGTAAGTATACAGCTTTGAGAGTACCTGTAAAAACAGAGATTTGGAAAAATGTGGATGGAATTTCAGGAGATCAAAAGTATGTCGAAATTAATTTCATGAAAACCTTACCGGGTAAAGAAGAGGAATATGTTAGACAGGAGAAAGAAGTGTACAAGCCAATACATCAAGAGTTTATCAATAGAGGCAATAGAACTGCTTGGTATTTTAATCAGTTAATTGTGCCTTTAGCTGAAAATTCAAAATATAATTATGGTACCGCTAATTATTTTAACGACTGGGATAAATCTTATAGTGTTACTGTAGATGAGTATGGTAAAATTTATAATAAACTTTTTCCAAAAGCTAGTATTCCAGAGACTGCAAGAACTATTGTAAAAACAGAAATATGGAAATTAGAAGTAATTGCTAAATAATTTTAATTATATAATTTAAAAATAAAATAAAATGAAGAAAATATT
>CAITGN010000125.1:0-2251 GCA_903891965.1 uncultured Bacteroidota bacterium | reverse complement strand
TAGACCAACAATTTTTAAATAATTCTTTACGTAGTTATATAGTTATTGGGGCTGTATTTATAGTGGCCTTTATTGTTAAAAGATTTATCTCCCGTTTTTTTGCAAGCTTAATTTATACATGGATTGATAAAAAAAATCATTCTGAATTAAGAAAAAGCCATGTACGCCGTTTGATTATTCCTATCGAACAGTTTTTAATTTATACGGTTGCTGTTGTAGCATTATATGAATTAAATTTTCCTATAGATTGGAATATTCATTTATACAAATTAACCCTTCAGGTTTTAGTAGAGGCGGTAGTGAAATTATTTTTTATCATTTTATTTATTCGAGTTTGTTTACGAACCCTAGAATTTGTAGCCATTATATTAGAAGAGAAAGCCAAACTTACCAAGGATCAAACCGACGACCAATTGGTTTTATTTTTTAGAGACTTTTTTAAAGTTATTTTATATATCGTTGGCTTTTTATTAATACTACATTATGTATTCAATGAAAATATTGGCAATTTAGTGACTAGCTTAAGTATCGTAGGAGCCGCTGTGGCCTTGTCTATGAGAGAAAGTTTAGAAAATATAATAGCCTCTTTTATTATTTTCTTTGACAAGCCTTTTACCATTGGCGATTTAGTGAAGGTGAATAATTTTACAGGCACTATTGAAAAAATTGGATTAAGAAGTACACGCATTCGTACCCAGGATAAAACCTATATATCTGTGCCTAACAAACAAATGGTTGATAATATAGTTGACAATATTAGTTTAAGAACACAGCGTAAAATTGAATTAGACTTACAATTAAACGTGACTACCACCGCTTCGCAATTAGCCGCTTATGGTAAGTATATTCAAAATGAAACCAGCCAGTTTAATAATGTAAGTAATGTTATGGTCTATGTTTCAGAAGCGGGTAAACAGTTCCATGTATTACATATTGAGTGCTTAGTAAGTATGGACTTGGAATTCAATGAATTTATAGTCTTGAAAGAAAAAATAAATGTAATGGCTATTCAATATGCGAATGATAATAGTATTCATTTCGCAACTACTGTATAAACCGAGATCAGTAGTATTCAGCGCAAGCTTTATAGGGACTCCTTCAACGATACCAAGAACTGCTTTATATTTTTAAGACTATTTAAAACAGCAATATCTTTTTCGGCTTTTTCTTTATTATTCTTTAAATAAGTTTTAGCGCCTTCAATAGAATATTTTTTCTCTCGTAGTAAAAAATACAACTGACGTAAAAATTCAATATCCTGTGCTCTAAATAATCTATCTCCCTTTCTTGTTTTTCTAGGTTGTAATTGTTTGAATTCTTTTTCCCAATACCTAATTAAAGAAGTATTGACATTAAACCAAGTAGCTACTTCGCCAATAGGGTAGTATAATTTTTTAACCAATTCCTCGGAGGCTGGAATATTTAAAGTATGAATATCGGCGTCCATCGAAGCAAATGATTTTCTACCTCTTTTGCTTATTGCATGATGATGCGTAAGGGCCATCGGTGTTCTAGATACAGTAGGCAGCGTTTCTTCCTCTACACTTGATACTTGTTCTAGTTTAGCAGTACTTTGTTTAGGAACGGAAGGTTTCTTTTTTTCAGCCGGCGCTTTAATATGCACTGGTTGCTCCATATCTATTCCAAATAAGTCAAGTTGATGCAAGTGTTTTGCCATAGAACAAAGTTAGGGGACTATTAATAGGAACTAAGCTTCCTAAATGATTGGTGGATAAATTGTTAAGTATGCAGTATTTTTGCGTATGCGCTTATTTATATTAACTAGTTCCAAATTTGTTATTCCAAGGCCCCTGCTTTGTCAGAAGGTATTGGATATCATTGAACTAGGATTAAGCTCAGCACATATTCATTTTTATATTGTAGGAGATCATTTACCCGAGTCCTTGGTTCTTTTGGAGCAAAATAGTGATGCAGTGACCATTATCAAAGAAATAGCTGCAGAAAAATTAATCAAAGAAGTAACCAATGCAAGCATCATTCATTTTGGTGCAGATTTGAAAGGAAGTGATCCCTTCCCGCATTATTTTATTCCCTTATCGCATCCAAGTTTTAGCAGAGACCTTTCCATGATCAATAAATGGTCCATCTCAAAAACTTTTAAAAACTATTTAAAAAAATCTGTAGCTACTTATGCTATTAATGAGTGGGCCGATTTTTATTTAAAAAATATATATCAAGGCTACTCCACTAAAATTCAAGAAGCCTACCTGCCTATTTCGCGTTTACCTAT
>CAITGN010000124.1:0-1703 GCA_903891965.1 uncultured Bacteroidota bacterium | reverse complement strand
GGGCATAAAGCCGCCAATGTAGCAAGCACCTGGCCCACCATTAATGGAGAGTGGATGCCTTCGAGTTTAATACAGGGCTCTAATTTTTTCTTGAATGCCATTAATAATACTATTTGGATTCATTTTGTACATAGAGGCCTGGCTTATCTATTATTAGTGTTAATTATAGTGTGGAGCCTGCGTTTATTAAAATTGCAAGGCAATCCTTTTTGGGTACGTGCTAGAATTGCCCCAGCTATATTGGTGTTCATACAAGTTCTTTTAGGTATTTTTACAGTGTTATCTAGTGTACATATCATTCCGGGTGTTTGGGCTGGCTTTGAGTGGTTGGCGCAATTGCATCAACTCGTGGGAATGCTTTTATTATTATCGGTCATAAATATATTGTACGCTACTAAATAATTAATGTATGCAAAAAGATATTGCTTCTATACGCCGCGATTATCAAATGGCTTCCTTAGATGAAGCAGCTAGCGCTGCTAGTCCCATGGATCAGTTCACACATTGGTGGGAAGATGCTACTACTAGCAATATCGATGAAGTGAATGCCTTTGTACTTTCCACTGTTGATGCTAACCGCGCTCCTGCGTCGCGCGTAGTCCTTCTCAAAGGCTACACCCCTGAAGGTTTTATTTTCTTCACCAACTACGATAGTGATAAAGGCAAAGAGGTAGCGGCTAATCCTAATGTAGCCATGAATTTTTTCTGGAAAGAATTAGAACGTCAAGTGCGCATTACAGGAACTATTAAAAAAATTAGTGCAGAAGAATCTGCTGAATATTTTCATTCACGCCCCTTGGGAAGTCAAGTAGGGGCTTGGTCTTCACCACAAAGTCAGATAATTCCGAATAGAGAATTTCTTGAAAAAAGTTTTGCAGAGAATACAAAGAAATATAAAGAAGGAACGGTGCCCTTACCTCCACATTGGGGTGGTTATATAGTACATCCAACGCAGGTTGAATTTTGGCAAGGCCGCAGTTCACGCTTGCACGACCGTATTCGTTATAGTTTTGAAAACCATCAGTGGACGAAAGTTAGATTAGCGCCTTAGAGAATTACTTTTTACGAGCAAGCACTTTCTTCGCTGCCTCTACAATATTAGGTGTATCTAATCCGTACTTCGCTAATAATTGATTCGGTGTACCGCTTTCTCCAAATGTATCTTTGGTTCCTACATATTCAATAGGAATAGGACAATGAGTTGCTGCCACTTGTGCAATGCAATCGCCCATACCACCAATAATATTATGCTCTTCGCAAGTTACTGCGCATCCTGTTTTTGAAATACTTTCTACAATAGCTGCAACATCTAAAGGCTTAATAGTATGTATATTAATAACTTCTACACTTACACCAGTAGCTTCTAAAATTTTACCTGCTTCAATAGCCTTCCATACTAAATGACCACAAGCAAATAAAGTAATGTCTTTACCATCGCTTAATTTTTGTGCCTTACCAATCACAAAATCAGAACCATCTTCTTTGGTGAAATTAGGCCACTTCGGTCTTCCAAAACGTAAGTACACCGGACCATGATAATTAGCAATAGCCTTAGTCGCAGCCTTGGTTTGGTTAAAGTCACATGGTACTACCACGGTCATGCCTGGTAACATTTTCATTAGTCCTATATCTTCTAAAATTTGATGCGTGGCACCATCTTCTCCTAAAGTTAAACCTGCATGTGATGCACAAATTTTTACATT
>CAITGN010000123.1:0-9750 GCA_903891965.1 uncultured Bacteroidota bacterium | reverse complement strand
TATTTAACTGGCAGAACGAATTAAAAAAATTCACCCCTAGTTTAACTTATCACATTCATCATGGGGGCACTAGAAAGAAGGCATTATTTCATGATGATAAAATTGAAGTCATCATTACCACCTATGGTACTTTAAGAAGTGATATTAAAATGTTTGTGGAAGTAGATTTTGATTATGTGATATTAGATGAAAGCCAGGCTATTAAAAATCCGGCTTCTAAAGTAACGAAGGCTGCTTGTTTATTAAAAGCGACTAATAAATTATGTTTAAGTGGTACGCCATTACAAAACAATACATTTGATATTTATGCACAGATGAATTTCTTGAACCCAGGTATGCTGGGTACTGTGGAATACTTCAAGCATAATTTCTCTATGCCTATTGATAAATTCGATGAGCAGGAGCAGAAAGAACATTTAAGAAAATTTGTATTCCCTTTTATATTAAGAAGAACCAAGGAACAAGTAGCCAAGGACTTGCCAGAAAAACAAGAAATGGTATTGTATTGTGAAATGGGGGATGCACAAAGAAAAATTTACGAAGCCTATAGAAACGACTACCGTGATAAACTCATCGGTATGGTAGAAGAAAAAGGTATTCAGAAATCACAGCTTTCTATTTTACAAGGTTTAATGAAGCTTAGACAAATTTGTGATAGCCCTGCTATATTAAAAGATGAAGCTTATCCGAATGAATCGGTAAAATTAGAAGAGTTAACCCGTGAAATAGCTGAAAACATTGGTGGTCACAAGGCCTTGGTGTTCTCGCAATTTTTAGGCATGCTTGCTTTAATTAAAGAGCAGTTGAAAAAATTAGGTATTGACCACGAGTATTTTGATGGTAGTAGTACCATTCAAGAAAGAGAGCGTGCCATTGAGCGTTTCCAAAACGATGATAATTGTAGAGTGTTCTTGATTTCTTTAAAAGCGGGTGGAGTAGGTTTAAATTTAACGGCCGCCGATTATGTATATATAGTGGATCCTTGGTGGAACCCTGCGGTAGAGCAACAAGCCATTGATAGAACACATCGTATTGGACAAACAAAAAATATATTTGCGTATCGTATGATTTGTAACGATACGGTAGAGGATAAAATATTAAAATTACAAGAGAGAAAAAGATCTTTAGCTAAAGAATTAATTTCCGACGAAGTTGGATTTGTAAAATCTTTAACCAAAGATGATATTGCTTATCTATTCAGCTAGTAAGCTAGTAATTATAGAAAGAAATTATCTATTTCTTTTGCTAACTATTTTCTTACCTATTTTGTTGATCAAAAATTATTTAAGTTCTGCTGCAGCTATATTTGCTTTTGGATTTTTTAAAAATTCATTCTTACATTCTGTAGAACAAAATCCTAAAACCAGTTTTTCGTAATGTGCTGTATCACTAATGCCTGCAGTTACTGGCATGCCACAACTAGGGTCTTTTTTATTATTCACTAATTCGACTGCATACGTTTTTTCTAAAGTAGTATCCATGGCGGCTACTTGATTGGTATCTGCACTATTTGTATTGGCTTTATCATTTGATTGACCACATGATAAAAGCATTAAAGAGGCCATTACTAAACTTGTTCCAATTTGAATTTTCATAAAGATATTTTTACTTGTATTTCATTCAAAATTACTAAGGAATCGGGCTATTAAAAAACTAACACTCATTCTTATTTAAGCCATTCATCTCCCAACTAGGCCTTGAAAGGTAAATTTTAGGCCTCATGGAGGCAGATTGTCTATTTTATTATCTATTTTTACGCTCTCAATCCTATACAAAAGGATACAATACATGAAACAGGAACAAATACATATTTTATTGACTAGTGCTTTAAATGCACCAGTTCCTGTATTGAATGGACCGAGCCGACGTGGATTCTGATAGGACGAGCAATTGGCAGTTGCCCCTATCAGTGGAAAAACCCCAACAAAGAATTCAATTTACGCCAGCATTCTACTTTCCTAAATTTTAAAGCTAATTGGAACAGAAAATAATAGTACGTGTTGCCCATAGTGGCGATGCATCTTTTGCAAATGCCATTACAGATGAAATGGCATCTTCGGCTAAAGCACGTGGTACGGGTATCGCTAAACGTAGTCCTGACTATGTGGCTGCAAAAATTAACGAAGGTAAATCCGTGATTGCCTATACCGAAGAGGGAACCTGGGTAGGCTTTTGTTATATCGAGGCTTGGCAGCATGGACAGTTTGTTGCCAATAGTGGTTTAATTGTAGCCCCTGCTTTTCGTAAAACAGGGATTGCTAAAAAAATTAAGCAAACTATTTTTCAATTGTCCAGAGAGAAATATCCTAATGCTAAAATATTTGGATTAACCACCGGTTTAGCGGTAATGAAAATTAATAGTGAGCTAGGCTATGAGCCTGTTACCTATAGTGAACTTACCGATGATGAAGAATTTTGGGCAGGTTGCAAGAGCTGTGTGAATTATGATATTTTAATGAGTAAGGAACGAAAAAATTGTATGTGTACAGCCATGTTATATGAGCCTAAGCAAGAAGAGGAAATAAAAGAAGCGGCGGCGGAGTTCACTAACAATTCAAAATTATACGAACGCTTTATGAAAATAAAGCAAAGCAAATTATTAAACTGGTTTAGAAAATAATTAAGAAAATGGAAAAAGTAGTTTTAGGTTTTAGCGGCGGATTAGACACCACATACTGTGTTAAATATTTAACCGAAGACAAAGGTTTAGAAGTACATAGTGTTGTAGTGAATACAGGTGGCTTTAGTGAAGAAGAATTAAAAAAAATTGAAGCACATGCTTATGCCTTAGGTGTGAAAACACATACTACTACTGTGGACGCGGTGAAAGGCTATTATGATAGTATTATTAAATACTTAATTTATGGCAATGTTTTAAAAAACAATACCTATCCTTTAAGTGTAAGTGCAGAGCGTTTAAGCCAGGCCTTGCATATAGCTGCACATGTAAAAAAATTAGGAGCAAATAAAGTAGCACACGGAAGTACTGGGGCTGGCAATGATCAAGTGCGTTTTGATATGATTTTTCAAATTATGATTCCAGGTGTTGAAATTTTAACGCCTATTCGTGATTTACAATTAAGTAGAGAAGCAGAAATTACTTATTTAAAACAGAAAGGTGTGCAAATGAATTTTGAAAAAGCAGCCTACTCTATTAATAAAGGTTTATGGGGCACAAGCGTGGGAGGTAAAGAAACCTTGCAGTCGAAAGGTATTTTGCCTGAATCGGCATGGCCAACTCCTATGACCAAGGAAGGGCAGCAGGAAGAAATGGTGATTGGTTTTGAAAAAGGAGAAATTAAATCGGTGAATAATAAAACCTTTAATCATCCTACTGAAGCTATTCAGTATATACAATCGATAGCATCAGCTTATGGTATTGGTAGAGATATTCATGTGGGGGATACTATTATTGGTATTAAAGGCCGTGTAGGTTTTGAAGCAGCAGGGCCCATGGTTATTTTAAAAGCACACCATGCTTTAGAAAAACATGTTTTAACAAAATGGCAATTATCATGGAAAGACCAACTGGCGCAGTTCTATGGCAACTGGTTGCATGAGGGTCAAATACTAGATCCGGTAATGCGTGATATGGAAGCTTATTTTACGAGTGCACAAGAACAAGTAACAGGAACAGTGTCTATACAACTTCATCCTTATCGTTTTCAAATTATAGGTATTGAATCGGCCAACGATTTAATGAGTGCGAAGTTTGGGAAGTATGGAGAAATGAATACAGGCTGGACTGGTAATGATGTAAGAGGCTTCACCAAAATTTTTGGTAACCAAGTAAGTATTTTTCATCAAATAAAAGAATCGAATAAAAAGTAAACGATAAAGTATTATCGATTAAAGTATAAAATAACGAAGATGCAAAAACTAAATATTGGTATTGTGGGTGGAGCAGGGTATACAGGTGGTGAATTACTACGTGTATTAGTTCGCCATGCGCAAGTGCAAATTAATTTTGTGCATAGCACTAGTAGCGCCGGTCAATTAGTGAGCTCGGTACATACCGACTTATTAGGCGATACCGATTTAGTTTTCACAAATACTCTTCAAGATAATATTGACATTTTGTTTTTATGTCTAGGGCATGGAGAGGCTTTGAAGTTTTTAGCATCTAATACTATTTCGCCCAAAATAAAAATTATTGATTTGTCTCAAGATTTTAGATTAGCGGCTAGTTCTAAACAAGGAGAAAGAAATTTTGTATACGGCTTACCAGAATTAAATAAAGTAGCTATTCAAAAAGCGCAAAATATTGCTAACCCTGGTTGCTTTGCAACTGCTATTCAATTAGGACTATTACCCTTGGGGGCAAAAGGTTTATTGAAAGAAGTGTATACTACGGGTATTACAGGCTCCACAGGTGCTGGACAAGGTTTATCTAACACTAGTCATTTTAGTTGGAGAGCGAATAATATTCAACCTTATAAAACTTTGGAGCATCAACACTTGCATGAGATACAAGAAAGTTTACATCAATTACAAGGTCATGAAAATGCATCGGTTCATTTTGTTCCTTGGAGAGGCGATTTTACAAGAGGTATTTTTGTAAGTAGTATTTTGGAAACTACCTTAGGCCTAGCTGAGCTACATAAAATTTATGCCGACTATTATACGGGTCATCCTTTTACACATGTTTCATTAAGCCCCATTGATTTAAAACAAGTAGTGAACACCAATAAATGTTTAATTCATATTGAACAAAAAGAAAATAAAATAGTGGTGCACTCTGCCATTGATAATTTATTAAAAGGCGCAGTGGGTCAGGCAGTACAAAATATGAATTTGATGATGGGCTTGGAAGAAACAGCAGGCATCCAATTAAAAGCAAGTAATTTTTAAAATAAACAAAATGTCTTTATTTCAAGTATATCCATTACAACCTATTGCCATTACCAAGGCCTTGGGATCTCATGTTTGGGATGATAAGGGTACCGAATATTTAGACATGTATGGAGGCCATGCGGTCATTAGTATTGGCCATACGCATCCGCATTGGGTAAAAAGAATTGAAACGCAGTTACATGCAATGGCTTTTTATTCTAATTCAGTAATCATGCCCATTCAAGAAGAATTGGCAGCTGCTTTAAATAAATTAAGTGGCAAGCAAGACTATCAATTATTTTTATGCAATAGTGGCGCAGAGGCGAATGAGAATGCTTTAAAATTAGCATCCTTTCATACAGGCAGAAAAAAAATCATTGCCTTTTCAAAATCTTTTCATGGAAGAACTTCTTTAGCAGTTGCAGCAACGGACAATCCAAGTATAGTTGCACCTGTAAATGAAACAGATAATATTATTTTCTTACCCTTCAATGATGTAGAAGCCATAACAGCCTGTTTTGCAAAACAAGGTGATGAAATTGCGGGTGTTATTATTGAAGGCATACAAGGAGTAGCAGGTATATATGAAGCAACCAATATTTTTTTACAAACCATTCGTGCATTATGTGATAAACATGGTGCAGTATATATAGCCGATAGTGTTCAATGTGGATATGGCCGTTCTGGTAAATTCTTTGCACATGACTATGCAGGCGTGAACGCCGATATTTATTCAATGGCAAAAGGAATGGGCAATGGCTTTCCTATTGGGGGCATTTTAATTGCGCCTCATATTAAAGCAAAGTTTGGTTTATTGGGCACTACTTTTGGAGGCAACCCATTAGCCTGTGCTGCTGCCTTAGCGGTATTGGAAGTAATGGAGAAAGAAAATTTAATGGAAGCAGCATATGAAAAAGGAAAAGCCTTAATGGAGACTTTGAAAAACAGCAAAGGTGTGAAGGCAGTAAGAGGTAAGGGATTAATGATTGGATTTGAAATGGAAGAAGGACTAGAAGATATTAGAAAAGTTTTATTGAATGATTATAAAATATTTACAGGAGAAGCAAAGCCGAATGTGATTCGATTATTACCTTCTTTATCTATAAGTAATGCTGAGATAGAACTATTTTTAAAAGGCTTAAAAGAGGCCACTGCTCAAATTTTAAATAAAACAGTGTAAAGTTTTACTATGAAACAATTTATATCAGTAAAAGATGTGCAGGATATTAATGCTTTAGTAGCAAAGGCCCTTGCCTATAAGAAATCGCCTTTTAGTGATAAAAAATTGGGTGCAGATAAACGTATTGGACTACTTTTTTTAAATCCAAGTTTAAGAACAAGATTAAGTACTCAAGTAGCTGCTCAAAATTTAGGGATGGAACCCATTGTATTTAATGTTGATAAGGAAGGCTGGGCCTTAGAGTTTGAAGAAGGGGCCATCATGAATGGAACTACAGTGGAACACATTAAAGATGCAGCACCTATTTTAGGAAATTATTTTGATATACTTTGTATTCGTACTTTTCCTGGCTTAGTCAATAAAGATGCAGATTACAGTGAAAAAATTATCAAACAATTTATTAAGCATGCAGGTATTCCTGTAGTAAGTTTAGAGTCGGCCACCTTGCATCCGCTGCAATCCTTAACAGATATTATTACTATACAAGAATCGATAGCCTCGAATACAAGTATTAAAAATAAAAAACCAAAAGTGGTTTTAACTTGGGCCCCGCATATTAAACCTATTCCACAATGTGTGGCCAATAGTTTTAGTGAATGGATGGGCGCATGGGGAGAAGCTAATTTTGTGATTACACATCCTGAAGGCTATGCACTCTCTACAGAATTTACGAAAGGAGCTACCATTGAGCATAACCAAGACGAGGCATTGAAAGATGCCGACTTTGTGTATGTAAAAAATTGGAGCAGCTATGAGCAGTATGGAAAGGTATTAAGTAGCGATGCAAGTTGGATGATGACGAATAAAAAATTAGCGCTTACTAGTAATGCAAAACTCATGCACTGCTTGCCTGTAAGAAGAAATGTAGAATTAAGTGATGAAATTTTAGATGGTCCTAATAGTTTAGTAACTAAGGAAGCCTCTAATAGAGTTTGGGCAGCGCAAGCAGTTTTAGCTGAAATTTTAAAAACCAATTCTATTTAATTCAATTCGATAAAAACTTGTTCAATAAATTATGGAATCATTATATGTAATTAAAATAGGGGGCAATATAGTTGACAATCCTGCATTGTTAACTACTTGCTTGCAAGCTTTTGCGCAAGTCAAAGGCCAGGCTATTTTAGTGCATGGTGGTGGCAAAATGGCTACAAGTATGGCTCAGTCCATGGGTATTGAACAAACTATGATAGAAGGTAGAAGAATTACAGATGAAGCTACTTTGAAAATAGTCACCATGGTCTATGCGGGTTATATTAATAAAAATATTGTTGCACAGTTACAAGCATTAGGTGTTTCAGCAATGGGTTTGTCTGGTGCAGATGGTAATTTAATACAAGCACATAAAAGAAAGCATGCAAGCATTGATTATGGTTTTGTAGGTGATATTGATATGGTGAATACCCATTTACTTTTACAATTACTTTCTACCAATACTAAATTAGTAGTTGCACCCATTACCCATGATGGTAAGGGTCAACTATTAAATACCAATGCAGATACCATTGCACAAAGCCTTGCTACTGCACTAGCTACTAAATATAATGTGCATTTAATTTATGGTTTTGAAAAAGAGGGCGTACTAAAGGATATCAATGATCCTAGTTCAGTCATTGCTCGAATGGATAAACCTATTTACGGCACACTTAAAGATCAAAAACTCATATTTGAGGGAATGATCCCCAAAATAGACAACGCGTATGAAGCCCTTGATAATGGTGTGCAATCTGTTATTATTGGAAAGGCTGAAAAAATGAACGAATTAATTAATGGTACGGCAGGTACCACAATCACCAAATAATGTCACAATCACCTACTATACATAATACAAATACAAGCGTCTTACAAAAAGATGCCATCGATTTATTAAAAAAATTAATAGCTATACCTTCTTTTAGTAAAGAAGAAGATAAAACAGCTTTAGCCCTTACACAATTTTTCGCAGCTAGAAATATTAAAGTAAATACTATTAAAAATAATATCTGGGCAGCCAATTTACATTTCGATGCAAATAAGCCTAGTATATTATTGAATTCACACCACGATACCGTAAAGCCTAATAAAGGCTATACCAATGAGCCTTTTAGCCCTATTGAAAAGGAAGGTAAATTATACGGGCTAGGTGCTAATGATGCCGGCGGTTGTTTGGTAAGTTTAATAGCTTGCTTTTTACATTTTTATGCAATGCCTAATTTGGGGTACAATATAATTTTTGTAGCATCTGCTGAAGAAGAAATTTCTGGCCATGATGGTATTGAATTAGTGCTTCCTCAAATTCCTACAATTGATTTTGGAATAGTAGGCGAGCCTACCAAAATGGAAATGGCTATTGCAGAAAGAGGCCTACTGGTTTTAGATGTTGTAGCCACAGGTAAAGCAGGTCATGCGGCTAGAGAGGAAGGAGAAAATGCAATTTATAAAATACTAGCAGACATAGAATGGTTTAAAAATTATCAGTTTGAAAAAGTATCCGATTTATTAGGCAAGGTAAAAATGAGCGTTACAGTAATAGATACCGATAATAAACAACATAATGTAGTGCCTTCTACTTGTAAAATGGTGGTAGATGTTCGTGTGAATGAACTTTATAGTTTTGAAGAAGTTTTAAAAACCATTCAAGAAAATGTAAAAGGAGAAGTAAAGCCAAGAAGTGTAAGAATGCGCTCCACTAGTATTGGTCTTGATCATGTATTAGTGAAAGCAGGCAAGGATTTAGGTAAGGGCCATTATGGTTCTGTCACTACTTCTGATAAAGCATTAATGCCTTTTGCTACCTTAAAAATGGGTCCTGGCGATTCTGCTAGATCTCATACAGCCGATGAATTCATTTACATAAAAGAAATAGAAGAAGGAATTGTTGATTATATTCAATTACTTGAAAAAATAGTTTAACCATGAGTAAGCTTTGGCAAAAAAATAATAAAGTATCTGATTTAGTAGAAAAATTTACCATTGGTAATGATCAGGCCATGGATATGTATTTAGCTAGTTATGATGTGCTAGGTTCTATTGCGCATACTACAATGCTTGCTGAAGTGGGCTTATTAACTGCAGCTGAACAAATAACTATTAAAAAAGCCTTAGTCGCTATTTATGAAAAAATACAAGCAGGTACTTTTTCTTTAGACCCAGGTGTTGAAGACATTCATTCTCAAGTAGAAATATTATTGACTGCCTCTTTAGGTGATGCAGGTAAAAAAATTCATAGTGCTAGAAGTAGAAATGACCAAGTCTTAGTAGACATTAAATTATTTTTACGCGCTGAATTAATGAATTTAACAGCCTCTGTGCAGGCTTTATTTAAAACCTTACAAGAAAAAAGTGAAGCCCATAAAAATGATTTATTACCAGGCTATACGCATTTGCAATTAGCCATGCCTTCTTCCTTTGGTTTATGGTTGGGCGCTTATGCAGAAAGTTTAGTAGATGATATCACAGTTTTACAAGCTGCTTATAAAGTAGTGAATAAAAATCCATTGGGTTCGGCTGCGGGCTATGGTTCTTCTTTTCCTATTAATAGAACGAGAACTACTGAATTATTAGGTTTTGAATCTTTGAACTACAATGTAGTGTATGCGCAAATGGGCAGGGGTAAGGCGGAAAGAGTCACCGCTATGGCCATTGCCAATATTGCCGATACTTTGTCTAAATTAAGTATGGACGCTTGTTTGTTTATGAATCAAAATTTTGGGTTCATTCAATTTCCAGAAGAGTTCACCACTGGTTCAAGCATCATGCCG
>CAITGN010000122.1:0-3746 GCA_903891965.1 uncultured Bacteroidota bacterium | reverse complement strand
GTCACGTTGACCATGGTAAAACATCTTTACTAGATTATATCCGTAATGCCAATGTAGTAGCTGGCGAGGCAGGAGGTATTACACAACATATTGGTGCTTATGAAGTGACTTTGCCGAATGGTAAAGCCATTACTTTCTTAGATACACCAGGTCACGAAGCCTTTACAGCCATGCGTGCGCGTGGTGCGAAAGTAACGGATATCGCCATTATTGTGGTAGCTGCCGATGATGCGGTGATGCCACAAACCAAGGAAGCCATTAGTCACGCACAAGCTGCGAATGTACCTATGATTTTTGCGGTGAATAAAATTGATAAAGATGGTGCGAATCCACAAAAAATATATGAGCAACTTTCTCAAATGAATATTTTAGTAGAAGCTTGGGGTGGTAAATTCCAAAACCAAGAATTATCTGCTAAGCAAGGTTTAAATGTAGATACTTTATTAGAGAAAGTTATTTTAGAATCTGATTTATTAGATTTAAAAGCCAACCCGAATAGAGAAGGTTCAGGAAGTATTATTGAAGCCTCTTTAGATAAAGGTCGTGGTTATGTAGCTACTATATTAGTACAGAATGGAACTTTAAGACAAGGTGATTTAATTTTATCTGGTCAGTTCTATGGTAGAGTAAAGGCCATGTTTAACGAGCGTAATCAACGTATCGAAGTAGCGCCTCCTTCTACACCTGTTGTCATCTTAGGTTTAAATGGTGCACCACAAGCGGGTGAGAAATTTAAAGTGTACGAAGATGAGGCGGAAGCAAAAGAATTAGCTACGAAGCGTGCGCAATTATTAAGAGAGCAAGGTTTAAGAACTAGAAAACATATTACACTGGATGAAATTGGTCGTCGTTTAGCCTTAGGTAACTTTAAAGAATTAAATATTATCATTAAAGGTGACGTGGATGGTTCTGTTGAAGCCTTAAGTGATTCATTACAAAAATTATCTACTGAAGAAATTGCGATTAGAGTTATTTTAAAAGGAGTAGGTCAAATTTCTGAATCAGATGTTTTACTTTCTGCTGCCTCTGATGCTATTATCATTGGATTTAATGTAAGACCTTCTATGCAAGCCAATAAATTGGCAGAGACAGAAGGTGTGGAAATTAAATTATACTCTATTATCTACAACGCGATTGATGAAATCAAGTCTGCGATGGAAGGTATGTTGGAACCAAAAATTCAAGAAAAAATTGTGGCCAACGTAGAAGTAAGAGAAGTATACAAATTTGATAAGGCAACCGTTGCTGGATGTTTTGTACTCGATGGTAAATTGAGTAGAAATAGCAAGATTAGAATTATACGTGATGGTATTGTGGAGTATCCTAAAGGAGAAGGTCAAAGTGCTGAATTAGGTAGTTTGAAGCGTTTCAAAGACGATGTAAAAGATGTCGTATCGAATATGGAATGTGGATTGACCATTAAAAACTTTATCGACCTTAAAGTAGGAGATATTGTGGAAGCCTTTGAAGAAGAGGAAGTAAAACGTACTTTATAAAAAAATTAAGATTTGCTGTTTGGGTAAATGACCCAAGCGGCAGAACTTTACCAAATAATAAAAAATTGATGAAATTAATTAGCATTGCGTTTTCTTTATTTTGTTTAACCCTCTCTTTTTCTGGGAAGGCACAAGTAAAAAAAGTATTAGCAGATAAAATTATTGCCACAGTGGGCGATAAATTTATTTTAAAATCTGATGTAGAAAATGCAATTGGCGATTACAAGCGTCAAGCACAAGGCCAGGAAAATGTAAACATACCTTCTGAATGTCAAGTAGTGGAAGGTCAATTAATTCGTAAAGCCTTAGTACTACAAGCACTTATCGATTCTATTAATGTTACTGAAGAGGAAGTTGAAGTAGCGATGGAAAGTCGTATTCGTAATTTTATTCAACAGTTTGGCTCTAAAGAAGTTTTAGAAGAAGTAGCGGGCCGTTCTGTGTTTCAACTAAAAGAGGATTTTCGTATTTTAATTAAGGAGCAAAAATTAGCTGACGAAATGCAGTCTAAAATTGTAGAGAAAGTTAAGATTACTCCTACGGAAGTAAGAAATTACTATAATAAAATACCTGTGGACAGCCTGCCTTTATACGAAAGTGAAGTACAAGTAACAGAACTGATAATGCATCCTAAAGCCAATAGAGATGTAGAAGAATATGTGATCAAGCAAATGTTAGAGTACAGAAAACAAATTGAATCAGGGGCTAATAAATTTGATCAATTAGTTAAATTATATTCTGAAGATCCTAGTGCTAAGGAAAACCTAGGTTTATTTAACTTAAATCGTAATGAGAAGAATTTTGATCCAGCCTTTATGGCGGGTTCTTTCCGTTTAAAAGAAGGTCAAATTTCTGCGCCTATTAAATCTAAATTCGGTTACCATATTATTCAACTTATTTCAAGATCGGGTGATGAAGCGGTGGTAAAACATATTTTACGTATTCCTCCTATTACTAATGACGAAATCAATGAAACAAAATTGTTTTTAGATAGTATTAGAAAAGAGATGATCGCAAATCGATTAAGTTTTGGCGAAGCCGTTAATAAATTTAGTGATGATGATGGCAGTAAGTTTAGTGGTGGTGCTATCACAGGTCGTGATGGATCTACTTATGTAAATATTGACCAATTAGACAAGGAAATGGTGGTATTAATGAAAAACATGAAGCCAGGAGAAATTTCTGCACCTCAGGTTTATTTAGACGATCGCGGTAGAAAAACAGTAAGACTTATTTATTTTAAAGAACGCACCACTCCTCATAGAGAAAACTTAAAGGAAGATTACAATAAAGTATCACAACGTGCATTAGAAGAAAAAAAGGCGAAGTCTATGGAGACTTGGTTCAAAGAACATGTACCTAATTATTATGTTTTTGTAGATGATACTTTCCAAGCTTGCCCTGAATTAACAGATTGGACAAAAGTCGCTAATCAGATTGTGAAAGAAAAAGCGTTTTAATTCTACTTATCCCTATGTCATCTATTTTTTATCCAGCGAATGAAAGAGGCCATGTTCAATTTGATTGGCTAGACACTTACCATAGTTTTAGTTTTGGACAATACCATGATCCTACTAAAATTCATTTCGGCGCACTTCGTGTTTTAAATGACGACAAGATTGATGCAGGTATGGGTTTCGGTACTCATCCTCATGATAACATGGAAATTATTACCATTCCTTTATTTGGCGATTTACACCATAGGGATAGTACAGGCAGAGATTGTATCATTAAAGAACATGATGTTCAAATAATGAGTGCTGGTTCAGGTATTCAACATAGCGAGGTGAATCCTAATAAAGATAAAAGGGTAGAGTTATTCCAAATTTGGATATTTCCCAAAGAAAGAAATATTACTCCTAGATATGATCAAAAATCATTTCTTCCAGAAGATAGGGTGGACCAACTACTTACCGTGGTTTCTCCCAACGACCCAGGTACCTTATTTATTAACCAAGATGCCTGGTTATCCTTGGGCCATTTTAAGAAGCCTTTTTCCACTAAATATCCAATGCATCAAGCTGGCCAAGGCCTTTTTGCCATCTGTATTGAAGGAACTTGCACCGTGGGAGGCCAAATCCTAGGACGCAGAGATGCGGTGGGCATTTCGGGGGTAGAAGCGGTCCAAATAGAAGCTGCTGCCGGCTCCGACCTGCTACTTATTGAAATTCCTCACTTTACCACGAAAGGGTAGAAATTTTTTTACTTCTTTACTAGTATACAATAGCTAACTATTGTAAATTTGGGACT
>CAITGN010000121.1:0-6041 GCA_903891965.1 uncultured Bacteroidota bacterium | reverse complement strand
TTAATAGTTGCAGTTGTATTAATTACTGTAACCAATGTAAACGCACAAAAGGTTTTCTCTTTACATGCAGTAAGAGTAGAAGGAAATATTGCAGCTTTTGAAAAAAGTCAAGCTTTAGATGCTAAAGTGGCTCAAGATGCAGTAAATAAAGGTGATATTGGTTTTTGGGCAGCATTAAAAGTTGAAAAATTTGATGCCTTTGATGATGAAAAAGGATATAACTATGTATTCGTTCAATGGGCGAATAGTGTAGACGATTTATTAAGCACAAAATCGGCTTGGTGGAATAATAAATCAAAAGTACTTAGCGCAGCTGAGCAAGAAGAATTAAATACATTATCTGCAACTTTTACTTGGACTAAAGATGTAAGAGATGTTTTTGTAGCTGAAGATATGTTGAATGGATCTGGTGGAGATTATGTACAATTTAATTTTGGACGTCCTGCAAATATTTCAGGTTTTATAGCTGAAAACAAAGCGCTTTGGAAACCATTTTATGAAAAAAATATGGCGAAATTAAATATGGGTGGATGGGGTGTTGCTAGAAGATTAACTACTGGTAATGACTCTGATAGCCCAACCATTATGTCATGGGATGGGTTTAAAACAATGAATGATTTAATGAAATATAGAATTGGCTTCCCTTTGCCTAAGGAGATGACCGATAAATCTAAAATGAGTCAATACATGCCTAATGGTTTTTCAAGTCAACCTATTTTTTCTATTATGAAATACACAAAAGACGCTGTCAAGTAATTTAAGTTAAGTATCAAATACAAAAAAGGCCCCTCGAATTATCGAGGGGCCTTTTTAAATTTTATAAATAAATTAGTGTTTAGTAAACTCTCCTTTACTGTTAACCGACATTAATATTTTCCAAGTAACTGATTTATGAAAAGCGCCTGTTCCGCCTATCAATTTTCCTATTTCAGTTAAATCAGGAATAGTGGGTGGAGTAGCCCAGCCACCA
This sequence comes from uncultured Bacteroidota bacterium, assembly GCA_903891965.1. GTDB lineage: Bacteria > Bacteroidota > Bacteroidia > Chitinophagales > Chitinophagaceae > Sediminibacterium. Next base: position 5,071 of record CAITGN010000121.1, on the reverse strand, counting down.
TCTAATACATCTTCATAATTTACATATCCATCAACAGATACATAATTCCAATCATAGCCAGTGCCTACTGGAGATACTACGCTTGAAGTAGACCATGTTTTTTGTTTTACCGCACCTGATTCCATAGATTTTTTAATAAAGGTTCCCCATATTTTTCCTTGCAATTGATTCATTTTTGCTACATCAGATACCTTAGAGTAATTCATTTTTATAAAATTACGCTTGCCTTCCACCCATTCGTAGTTAGACATATTTAACATTACTAATCCAACTCTATTGTCTTCAATATTTAATCCTCTTTTAACGAAAACGGCTTCATCTTTACCCATTGATTCCATCACTTTTTTTGCACCATAATCAAATGTTGCATTTAAATCATGCACATTTTCTTTACTTCCAACACTAATTATAAAAAGAATATTAGGCTCTGTTTCAAGGCCGCTAGTTCTTTCTAACATTGACCAGGTAGTTAATTTGCCTTCTTTAATTAATAGCTGTGCCACTTTACTCCAAAAGTGTTCTTCATTTTCTAACATCACTTTTAAGTCTTTGCCGCCTACTTTTCTATAATCTTGCATAATGTAGAAGGGCTGTGTTAACTGTGCAAAACTCATCATACAAATAAGCATGGTGACTACTAGAGATACTGTTTTTTTCATGGTTTATATTTTTGGTATATATAAATATAGCTCTCTTTTTGGAACTAATAAAATTTTATAAATTATTTTTTATTATAACTTCACCATCTTAAACTGCTGTACTATTTTATTATCATTCGAGCTTACTTTAATAATATAAGTTCCTGCCGATAATTGACCAAGTGTTATGGGCATACCGGCTGTAAGGTTTTGCTTCGTTGCTACCCTGGTTCCTGTTGCTAAATCATATACTTCTATATTTAGCCTTTGATAGCCCTTCACCACAAAATCGAAGTTCAGTTGGTTAATAAAAGGGTTAGGTGCTAGTTTAATAAATTCATTAGCACTTAAATTAATCACATCGGTTACTAAAAAATAATAAGGGCTGCTTAATGCACTCACACAGCCGTTTTGAGTTGTTTTCACAGTATAAGAGCCAACAGCTGAAGGTTTTATTTTTTGAGTAGTGTCGGTTATTGCAGCGCCATCCTTATACCATAAGTTACCTATGCTTGCATTAGAGACAAGACTGTTGGAAGTGTCGCGAGTTATTGTTGGAGTGGATGGAGTAGAAAACTTAAGGAGCTTAATAGCTTCTGTGGTTTTAGTACATCCATTTGTATCTATTCTAGTAACATAAAATGTATCATTGGTCTTAAATACCAATTGATCTGTATTAGTAGCCTTTACCTTATTGTTTACATACCAAATCGTACTATCTGATTTTGAATAGTTAGTCAACTTAACAATTGTACTATCTGTACCACAAATATTATATTGGGATTTTTCAAAAATAGGCTTAGGGGCGTCTGCACAACTTACTTGATAAAGGATAGAGGTTCTTTTTATATTATCCATATCATACATTATAAGGGCGTTTTTATTTTTTGTAAAATTGGGGTACATAATTAATTCCATTGTTTTAAAATAGGAGCTATCTAATTTTTTACCAGATACAAGTTTGAGATCTCTTATGTATGTTTTTTCAAATTTCCCATTAACAACTTTGTAATAATTTCCTAGCTCTCCTACACTTCTATTGCCCCATGAACCGGGTATCATTTCTATACCATCCGCATTATCATCAATATCTAGTCCATATGACCAAAGTTCTGTGTTTTTATCAAATCCACTATCTTTGAAAAATTGTGTGGTAAGGTCTTTCCCGTTTAAACCAAGAACCTTCCATCCGTATGCATACCTTTGTTTTGATTTAACATAATAGTTATTCATATAAAAGCCTCCTACCACTATTTCCTCTTCTCCGTTTTTATCAATATCCATTTTATAGGCAGTAATTTTTTCATGTATACAAAACCTATAATAATCATCAGCATCTTGTTTTGAATATTTAACGGGTATTAAAATTGAGTCTCTATTTAAACTAATTGTTTCTATCTTTTTTGTATTGAAATTGTACTTAGCATAAGTAAAGTTTCTAAAATTATAAGGCTGCCAGTCTGGCTCTCCAATTTCTTTAGAATTAGAATTATCAAATAAAATTGTAGCAAATTCATTTTGATTATTAGAGTTAGCTACATTAAATAATGGGTATCTGCTTACATTTGGATCAAATCTGGCGGTCCAGGCTGTTGACAAATCGGGTAGCATTTTATAAAATTGCTTCTTAGATTTATCATACTTATATACATTCATTACATTTGGATATCTTCCGGTGGCAACAATTTCATCGGATCCATCTTTGTCAACATCCGCCGCATAGGTTGATTCTACATTTAGGTTGTTTACGTCTAAGGTTAAAGTATCAAATGATTTACCGTTATTTATAAATACCTTCTCAGGCCAATGATCATTAACCATTTCTGGGCTGTATTTTCTATTGCTGTCCGCGCCATGATAATTTTGTATTATGTAATGATAGTCTGTTAGGCCATCTCCATTAAAATCACCAAAACTCCCAAGCCAAAGATCTCCCTTTGCTTTTATTGCATAATTTGTATCCAATACAAATTTCCCGCTTGTGTTTTGAATAAATATCCCTTTTAAATACTCTCTTGTAATATTATTACTTGGAAATAATTGAAATGTTAAATCGGGTAACCCATCTTTATTAAAATCATAAAAGTCTACCCCCTGATTGGTTCCAATGCTTCCAATTTGTCCATTATAATTTCCCATTCCAGGGGCCGCAGAGTCAATACCTCCATTATTTCTTTTTAACCAAGAAGAAAAGCCTTGCGGGAAAACTAAAATGCTATCTTTTACTATCCACTTTTGAGCATGCAGTTCATTAAATATTGTACAAAATAATATGAGGGCTATTAATATATGTTTTTTATTCATTTTATTTATTTAATATTTGAATCTAAATTTTTTATTAATCTTAAAGCCTGTTTTGGTATTTTCCCACCAGAAATAAGTCCACTTAGGAGTACCTAATCTACTTTTTGAATAAGTGGGGTAGTATAAATCAATATCTCCATCACGGTCTATATCCTCGCACCATGCCTGAAATTCACCAATAAGGGTTTTATCAATTTCTACAAAGTTATCCTTGTATACGAACTGAGTGCCGGTGTTTTCAAAGTAGTCTTGTATATAAGAATTTGCGCCATTTTCAATAACTAGGCCACCAATAACCAAATCCATATCTCCATCTCCGTCACCATCGAACAAGGTTATTCTTTCGCTAGTGGTTGTATTATTAGTCGGAAAAACATATTTTTCTATATTCTTGCCAACAATATTCATATTAATGACGGTTTTACTTGTTACAATATTTAATTGTGGTGTGGAATTTGTTGAGGAATAATTTCCAAACTCATCTTTTTGACGAACATAAAAATTTACAAAATCTATTGAACCATCCTTATCATAATCATACTTTCCATACAATCCCTGCTGAAATAAAGGCTTCAGCGTTCTTTTTTCAAACTTATTACTTCCAAGGTTTTTATAATAAACCCCTTCGTTCATGCTTGAAGCCAAAATATCGGGCAAGCCATCAAAATCCCAGTCATATATATTGATATTAAACTGAGACTGCTTAGGTATATCTAGAATTTCAGTTACATCATAATTTAAATTGCCTTTAGATATTAATAAATAGGTATTTACTCCGTAGAATTTTATATTACTACTCCCTGTTGAGTTACCAAAATCCCACTCTCCCATATAGGTTATAGCAAAATCTAAATAACCATCATTATTTAAATCTCTATAGTCAAATAATAATTTATTCAAGGAGTCTCTAATTAATGGGTTTTTATCTTTTATATTAAAAGTAAAGATATTTTTTCCGGTATAATCCTTAACAAACAATAGTGGTGGCTGTTTGGGATCACTGCTTCCTGTCCAGGTAATAATATCTGGAATGCCATCTTTATTTAAATCGTAAGTACCACTTTTACCTTGCACGTGGTCATTCCAGTTTAAATTTTTATCTATGTCTACATTAATAGCTGAAACGTATGGTATGTTCACCGCTGAAATAGATTTAGCACTTGTATTTGTTGATGTAGATTTTGAAGTAACATTTACTTGAACAGAATAATTACCCATTCTTTTATGACCAGGTATATTTAAAATTAAGCTAGCTAATGATAAGGTGGTATCTAATTTAAATATTTGTTTAGAACTATCAGTCCAAGTAGTAATTACAGAATAAATAAAACCGGCAGGTGGAACCTTAGTACTTACTGTTATAATAAGAGGCAGTGTATCTGAAACATAGTATGTTCCCGTATCTAAGTTGGTTGAAAATTTAACGGCTTCTTCGGGAACCACAACTACTGGTGGTGGTGTAACAACTACTTCTGATTTTTTACATGCAATGAGAAACAAGACTCCCAAGACAAAAACGACTCTTTTCATAAAATATAATTTTATGCTCTTGGGGTAGTCAAATATACAATAAGTTATATATTATCTTATTAAACAAAAAAGCCCCCAACTTTCGTTGAGGGCTTGTGGCACCACCCGGGCTCGAACCGGGGACACAAGGATTTTCAGTCCTTTGCTCTACCAACTGAGCTACAGCGCCATCCTTTGGTTCAGTTTAATAATAAGACTATAAGATCTTAGAACCTCTATGAACCGGGGAGCAAATATAGGCCAGGCGGCCTTAAATAGCAAAAAATATGGATTCTTTATTGAAAATCAGTGTTTTACTAAGCCGAAGTAGCCACTATAAAAAAGGAGATAATAATTAAGGCAAGGCCCATCCACTGCTTAGGACTTAGTCTTTCTTTGAAAAAGAAGTAGCCTATGAGCACCGATAACAACTGGCTACTAATAATTAAAATATTAATCACCATTATGGGCAGGTACTGATAAGATATATTAATAGCCAGTCCTCCAGCCACAAGTAAGAAGCCTAATTTCAAATAAGTGAAAATATGTTTTGCACTTATATAGTTCAATAAGTTTTTTAATAAGCCATCGCGAATAACTAATACCAATCCAAATAACAT
>CAITGN010000120.1:0-7127 GCA_903891965.1 uncultured Bacteroidota bacterium | reverse complement strand
TCTTACAAAGGGCATTATAGAGTAGAGCATGGTGGAAATATTGATGGCTTTAGTGCAAGCACTAGTTTTTTCCCATCCGATAGTATTGGTATAGTAGTATTAGTGAATCAAAATGGTTCTAGTGTTCCTTCTATTGTAAGAAACACCATTACAGACAGAGTATTAGGATTAAAGTATTTTGATTGGAACGCAGACATGTTAAAAGCAAAAGCAAAGGCGAAAGAAAAAGCAAAAGAAGCCGAGAAAGCAAGTACTAGCAATCAAGTAAATAATACCAAGCCTTCACATGTTTTAAGTGAATATGCCGGTGTATATAGCAATGATGCGTATGGAAAATTTGAAATTTTTGTAAAAGGGGATTCATTGTTTGCTAAATTAAAAAATCAAAATTGGTGGATGGAGCAATTTCATTATGATATATTCAGACCTTATAATACCGAGGAAGGCATTGATACCGCCGATAAAAGCCCTATACGCTTTCAATTTAACACAGGCTTAAAAGGAGATATAGAATCGGCCTCTTTATTTAATTTTGAGCCAGCTATTCCTACACCTATTAAATTTAAAAGATCCAACGCTACGAAGGATTTGACAGCAGACGACCTTAAAAAATATGTAAGTAGTTTTTCTTTAGCAGGCGCAGATATTAAAACTTATTTAAAAGAAAATGTATTATATGTATTAGTGCCAGGGCAACCAGAATATGAGCTAGTTCCTGTGGGCAATCATAAATTTGATTTCAAAAAAGTAGCAGGCTATGCAGTTCATTTTGAAGTGAATGATAAAGGAGATTTATTGTCTCTAAGCTTTGTGCAACCCAATGGCAATTTTAAAGCCTTAAAGAAATAAAATTTTAACCAGCTATTTTTATTTGTTAGTTATTGATAGCTGCTAACAAAAAAGGTCCCTCGATTTCGAGGGACCTTTTTTAAAGTTGCTATATCATTTTAAATTTTCGGTAGGCTGTATCCATTATGATATGCCTTGGTGAAGTATTCTTTATTAATCGCATCATCGGTAAATAAATTCTTACTCGCATCCCAGTTTACTTTTTTACCCGAACGATACGCAATATTACCCATTTGTGCAATGGTCGCGATATGTGCGCCTTCTTCAATAGGACAATGTAAACTGCCTGGCGTATTATTTCTTATCGCATCTGTAAAGTTTAACCAATGTAAGTTCACACCATTGTCTTCACTTTTATGAAGTGCAATAGCTACTTTATTTTTTGATTGTCTTTCTTCAATTACTTCCCAACCACCTCTATCTAAAATAAGTGTTCCGTTATTTCCAATAAAAGCAATACCATGGTCACGACCATAAGAACCATTGTCAATACCCATGGCAGAATCCCATACTAAATTAAAATTATCAAATTCATATAAAGTAGTTAAGGTGTCTGGTGTTTCTTCCGCTAATTCTGGGTAAGCAAATTTTCCACCAAGGGCACTTACACTTTTTGGATTACCTGCTTTCATACCTTGAATAGCATAGTCTAATAAATGCACACCCCAATCGGTCATCAATCCACCTGCATAATCCCAGAACCATCTGAAATGAAAATGAAACCTGCTTGCATTGAATTCACGTGTAGGCGCTGGTCCTAACCAAGTGGTATAATCAACACCTGCAGGGGGTGCGCTATTAGCTACTACTGGTTGAGGACGCATCCAACCTTGATAACACCAAACTTTAGTGGTACGAATATTCCCTAGTTGTCCTGAATGCACAATATCTAATGCATCTTTAAAATGTTTTTGACTTCTTTGCCATTGTCCTACTTGTACAATACGGTTGTATCTATTTTTAGCAGCAATCATGGTATTACACTCTCCAATAGAATTGCCTGCTGGTTTTTCTACATAAACATGTTTACCTGCAGCGCAAGCGTCAATCATTTGTAGTGCATGCCAATGATCGGGTGTACCTACAATAACAATATCAATATCTTTTCTATCTAAAATTTTTCTATAATCACTATAGGTATCAATTTTTGGAACACCAGGTTGTTTAATTAATAATTCAGCCTTTCTTTTATTTAAAACCGATTCATCAATATCACATAAGGCCACTACTTCTACATTTTTTACAGAAAGGGCACCAAGGGTATTGGCCCATCCCATTCCATTCACGCCAATAGTGGCTACTCTTAAAGTATCGGTATTAAAAATACTACTGCTAGCAAATAAATTAGAACTCATCAAGGCTCCAGAAGTGAGTGCTGCATTTCTTAAAAAAATACGTCGGCTGTTCATATGTAAATCGTTTAAGGTTTAAAAAATAAGGCCTATTAAATATAATAATTTTTTCTCCTACCCTTATATTTAAAATCCTTTTTTTACTATTATTTAGTAACTATTAAAACTTTAAAGCTACCTGGAATCATTTTTGGTCTTGTATTAGGTTTTGCATCTGAAGGAAGTGGTTCAAAATCGGCGGTAGGTAAATATATTTTATGTGTAGTTTCATCAATGGCAATGGTTCTTGCCCCTTTTGCTGTTGGAATATTTTCCACTACACTAAAATGATTAGCATCTGCTTCTTTAATAATACTCATGGTACCTTCTCCATTAGATGTAAATATTAATTTAGATTTATTATCAAAAGCAACACCATCACAGCCATCACCAATGCCAATGGTAGTAATCATTTTACCTGTTTCTGCATTAATCACACCTAATAATTTTTCACCACCAGCAAATAACCTTTTGGTAGCTAAATCTATAGCAAGTCCGGTAGGTGATTCAATAGGTGCAATACTCCAATGCGCTTCTACTTCATGTGTAGTTGCATTAATGACCACAATTTCATTTTTGTCTTCTACGTTTACAAATATTTTACCTGCTTCATTAGACACTGCAGTTTCTGGTTTACCTCCTACTGCCACTGTAGCAATTACTTGTAAAGTATTGGCGTCTATAAAACTTAGGTCCTTGCTTCTTCCATTACAGGTAATAATAGTTTTTGAAAAAGGGTCATACATAATCGCATCAGGATTTTCACCAGTAGCAATAGTGGCTTTTATTTCATTTGTACCAATAGTAAAAGCAAAAACGTTGTTTAATCTTCCATTACTGGTGAATCCTAATTGATGTATTGGATCAAAAGCAATACCATGCACCCCGGTTGTATTGGGAATAAAACTAATAGAGTCCCCAGTATTTTTATCTAAAATATTTACTTGAGTCCCATGAGAAACATATAATTTATTTCCGTAGACTGTTAAATAATCCCAACCTCCAGCGCTTTTGATGGAAAAGCTTTGATGTATTGCAAAACTTTTATTTTGAGCATCTAAGCCACTCGTAAAAATGATTACACTTAATAGAACAAGAATGAAACGAAAATAATTTTTCATGGGTTAAAATTTAATAGGTAAAAATACTAATTGGAATAAGATTTTAATATTAATTTATATAAAAGGCAGTAATGCTAACAAAGGTTTAAGCTAGATAAGCTTAAACAACCCCCAAATACCAATTAGGTATACTATTAAGACAATAAAGGAGTCAATCCCCATTCTGTAAATTTGTTTTTTAGAATGTATGACCATTCCTACCATATAAATGCCCGTTAAAATAATGCCCAGGCTGGTTAGATAAATATCGGATGGCTTCAAATTAGGTAATATAGCATCTCCTCCAATAATGGAGGCCATTATAAATAAAACCGGTAAAAATGCATTGCCTCCAAAAATATCACTCACCGCCATATTGTAATCACGAATTTTTGCAGAAGCAATACCCGTTGAAATTTCTGGAAGCGCTGTACAAAGTGCTAGAATAGTGCCTCCAAATATAACACCACTAATATTCCAACGATTTGCCAAAGTCTCTCCTGTAATTTCTAATGCCCAGCCTGCAAATAAAGTAATGATAGCGCCAATAGTTAACACTATATAAGCGCTCGATAAACTTCCTTTAAAAGTAGATTTTGGCATTCTCATGTGATGAATCATTTCCTCAGGTTTTACCTTTTGTTTTTTATCAATCATTTTTGAAATTAAAAATATGGTGCCTATCCAAATAAGTACTATCATCCATTCAAAGGGAGTAGTTCTAAAAAAAATAAGAGAGCTAGGAAATTGTGCGCCAATAATAACCACACTTAAAATAAAAATTAAAGCCACACCCTCTAGAATTAAAACTTTAGAATGTCCTTTTTGGGTTAAGGGTGCCGATCTGCCAACGCCAAAAACATCAATTAAAACAAGTACCACTGTTTGAATGGCAATGCCCCCAAGTATATTGCTAATGGCAATATCGTAATCTCTATGAGAGGCGGCCACAGTGGTAATAGCAATTTCAGGCAGGTTGGTAATAATGGCTAAAAAAACCATTCCTCCAAAAGCTTCACCTAATCCAAAATGAGTGGTGATAGCGTCTATAGCCTTGGTCAGTTTAATGCCACTTACCCAAATTGCAATAGTGGATGCTAGAAATAGAATAACTAAATAAGTACTGGACCAATTTGAAAAAGCCATTAGAATAATTTTATTTTTTGGAAATTTTGTATTTATATCTAAATACAAAGGCTGAAACTAAAAGCAGTGCACAAGCTTCTACTAATAATTTTTCAGGATCAATAAAATCAATGGGCCTGTCTTTTAATAAAGGGTCCATGACAAGACCATGTACAATAAATAAAAGCCCTGTGGCATAAGAAATAACATGAATATTTCTCCAAGTAGTAGTGCCTAATTTCTTTTTAATTACTTTTTGAGTCGTAATAATTACAAGTAATAAGGCAACAAATGAAAGCACACCTAGTAATACAAATAGGGGTTGATGCGGTGCTGTTAATGGATAGAGTAAATGAGTAAAGGTAAATTTTGAACTAGGATCTAATGGAATAATAATGAAATGTAAAAACACAATGACTAAAGCAAAATAAGCAGTGTAATTATGTATGTCTATTATTTTAAGGGCTTTAATTTTTGCAGGTAGCTTTTTCCAATAATCCGATTGCTTATAAGCGGTGCTTAGCATAATACCCAGTAGAATATTTAAGGTTAAAAGTACAAGGGCTGTTAAGCCTAAGATGCCTGAAATTTCTATAGTTTCCATGATAATCAATTTGCTATGGAGTAAAGTTAGTGCAATTCTAAATTAAACTAAAATAAGCTCCTTTCTCTTTGACGGGCTCGCCTATTTTTATTAAATTTAATCCTTACAATTCCAATTAAACAGTATCCAAAAATTTATCCTATGAGACAGCGTATTATTCGTATTTCATTTTTCTTATGCTTACCCTTATTTGTCTTAGCACAAAAGAAAACAGATGTGACAAAAATTGAAACTGCCAAGCCAGTCAATGAAGCCAGTTATTACAAACCTTTGTTATGGAGAAACGTGGGTCCTATGCGTGGTGGCCGTTCTGTGACTTCAACGGGTGTGGCAGGAAATCCGCTAGTATATTATATGGGCACCACAGGTGGAGGTGTTTGGAAAACAGAAGATGCAGGTATCAATTGGAATAATATTTCTGATGGATTTTTTAAAACAGGATCGGTGGGTGCAGTAGCCGTTGCTGAATCTGATATTAATGTAGTGTATGTGGGTATGGGAGAACATGCACCAAGAGGTGTGATGAGTTCTTATGGAGATGGTATTTATAAATCAACCGATGCAGGAAAAACTTGGAAAAATATGGGACTTGAATTAACACGTCAAGTTTCCTCCATTCGTATTCATCCAAAAAATGCAGACTTAGTTTATATAGGTGCACAAGGTGCCATACATGGTGCATCTACTGATAGAGGTGTATATAAATCGGCAGATGGTGGAAAAACTTGGAACAAAACTTTATATGTAGATGAGAATACGGGTTGTGTGGATTTAAGTATGGATATGAATAATCCAAGAATTTTATATGCAGCTATGTGGGATTATAGAAGACTTCCTTGGGAAATGAGAAGTGGTGGAAAAGGAAGTGGCTTATACAAATCGGTAGATGGTGGCGATACTTGGGAAAAAATTCAAACAGGTCTTCCGAAGGAATTAGGAAAAATGAGTGTCTCTGTTTCTAAAGCGAATTCTAATAAAATTTATTTAGTGGTAGAGAGCGATTCTCAAAAAGAGCAAGGAGGATTATTTGTATCAGAAAACGCAGGAAAAAATTGGAATAGAATAAGCAAGGACCACCGCTTAGTACAACGTGCTTGGTATTATGTGGAAGCCTTTGCAGATCCAGTGGATGAAAATACAGTCTACGTTTTAAATTCACCTGCCGTGAAATCTACAGATGGTGGAAAAACTTGGCAGTACTTTAGAGCACCCCATGGCGACTATCATCAGTTATGGATTAACCCAAGCAACAATAAAAATTTAATTATCTCTAATGATGGAGGTGCGGCCATTTCTTTTAATGGCGGTGCTTCTTGGTCTTCACAAGACAATCAACCTACTGCACAATTTTACAGAGTGAATGCAGATAATTTATTTCCTTATAATATTTATGGAGGACAACAGGATAATACTTCAGTAAAAATTGCAAGTCAAACCACTTCATGGGGTGGCATTAGCGAGCGTGATTGGTCATATAGTGCAGGAGGTGAATCGGCCTTCTTAGCCTTTGATCCCAACAATCCAAGATATGTTATGGGCGGAAGTTATCAAGGAACAATAAGCTTATTAGATACTAAAACCAATGAACAAGTGGGTGTGATGGAGTATCCAGTACAATATCAATCCTTGCAACCAAAGGATATGAATTATCGATTCAACTGGAATGCACCTATTATACATTCTATTCATGAGACCGGAGTTTTTTATCATGCAGCGAATGTTTTATTTAAAACCACCGATTTTGGAAAATCATGGACAACTATTTCTCCCGACTTAACTACACATGATACTAGTAAAATGGGCATGAGTGGAACACCTTATACCAATGAAGGAGCAGGCGGAGAAAATTATTGTACTATTTCTTATGTAATTGAATCACCTTTAGAAAAAGGAGTATTCTACACAGGTAGTGATGATGGACTCGTTCATATTACTAAGGATGGTGGTGCTACTTGGACCAATATTACACCTGAAGGAGTGAAAGGAACTTTAGTGAATGCGATTGAAGTTTCACCTTTTGATAAAGCCACTGCCTACATTGCCGTGAATAAATATAAG
>CAITGN010000119.1:0-4201 GCA_903891965.1 uncultured Bacteroidota bacterium | reverse complement strand
CAATAATTTTTATTAAAATTTCTTGAATTAAATCTTCGGCCAAGTAGCTATCTTTTACCATGAATAAAATGGCGTTATAAATTCTGTTTTGGTGACGCTCTAATAAGGCATCAAAAGCACGAGAATTACCGTCTTGAAAAGATTGAATGAGTTCGTTGTCTGAGAGTTGAATTTCTTTGTTCATTGTTTTTTTAGGGTAGGTTTCGATGGGTTAGTAGGACCAAATTACTAGCTATAAGGACTGAAATTGCGTTTGTGGAAAACAAGAAAAACATTTCAAAGCTATCCACATTTTGAAGCATAAAAGAGGGTACAAATTTCTACAACTAAATGGGCTAGAATCTGTTATTTTGCTATATGGCAGGGACTAAAAAAGCGCAAAAAGCAAAGACGGAAAATAATGACATTCAAATAGTGGGTGCCAGGGTACATAATTTGAAAAATGTATCTGTTGAGTTCCCGCGCAACCAGTTTATTGTGGTGACTGGGGTTTCGGGGAGTGGAAAGTCGTCTCTTACTATTGATACCTTATTTGCGGAGGGCCAAAGGCGCTATGCGGAGAGCTTGTCATCCTATGCCAGACAGTTTATGTCTCGTATGGGTAAGCCCGATGTAGATTATATTAAGGGGCTTTGCCCGGCCATTGCCATTGAGCAAAAGGTGGTGACCCGCACTCCAAGAAGTACAGTGGGAAGTATGACCGAAATTTATGATTACCTAAGGGTATTTTATGCAAGGGTGGGAAAAACCTATTCTCCCATTAGCGGTTTGGAAGTAAAAAAGCAGGATGTGCAGGATGTTTTGGAATTTATACAAAAAGGGAAAACCGGAGACAAGATGGTTTTAATTGTTCCTTTTAAACAACAAGCCAAAAGAGATATACAAGAAGAACTGAATATATTATTACAGAAAGGTTTTGCTAGAATTTATTTAAGAGCCGGTGGTACATCTAATGCAACAGCTGCATCAAGTATTCTAAGAATTGAAGATGCACTTGCCATGACTAAGGCTGAAATAACCAAAACCATTAAGGCGCATGATGTATATGTATTAATAGATCGTGTGGTGGTGAAAGCATTTGATGAAGACGATATACACCGCATTAGTGATTCTATAGGCACTGCCTTTTATGAAGGAGAGGGCATTTTATGGGTGGAGCAAAATGAAACCATTTTAAAAACTTTTAATAATAAGTTCACTTTAGATGGGATGGATTTTGATGAGCCTAGTCCTAATTTATTTTCTTTTAATAATCCCTATGGTGCTTGTCCTACTTGTGAAGGATATAGTCAGGTTTTGGGCATCGATGAAAACTTAGTCATACCCAATACCAATTTATCGGTTTATGATGGAGGTGTAGCGCCTTGGAAGGGAGAGAAATTGGTTTGGTGGAAGGATCAGTTTGTAAAAGAGGCAGGCAAGGCAGGCTTCCCTATTCATCAACCTATTAATAAATTAACTAAAACGCAAACCACACAATTATGGAAGGGTGTGGGCAAGGCATTAGGCATAGATGCTTTTTTTGAAGATGTAAAAGCGCATTTATATAAAGTACAGTTTAGGGTAATGCTAAGTAGGTATCGTGGAAGAACCAACTGCCCCGATTGTGAAGGTTACCGCGTGCGCAAGGAAGCCTTGTATGTAAAAATTGCAGGCAAACATATTGGAGAATTATGTGCTATGCCTGTAAAAGATTTACAAGTTTGGTTTACACAATTAAAATTATCGGAGCATGATAAGCAAGTAGCCAAGCGTTTATTAATTGAATTAGAACAACGCATTCAAACTTTAATGGATGTAGGCTTGGGCTATTTAACCTTGTCAAGACTTGCCAATAGTTTAAGTGGTGGAGAAAGTCAAAGAATACAACTCACCAGATGCTTAGGATCTAACTTAACCAACTCCTTATATATTTTAGATGAGCCTAGTATTGGACTACATTCAAGAGATACTGAAAGGCTTATTAAAGTATTACAAAACTTAAGAGACTTAGGCAATACGGTAGTGGTGGTAGAACACGACGAACAAATTATGCGTCACGCCGATCATATCATAGATATGGGCCCTTTGGCAGCGCATCAGGGCGGAGAAGTAGTAGCAGTAGGCAATGCAGCAGCACTTATTAAAGATAAAAATAGTTTAACCGGAAAATATTTGAGTGGGGCTATGAGTATACCCATTCCTGCTAAAACAAGAATTTCTAAACACTTTATAAAATTAGAAGGGGCTTATTTACATAATTTAAAAACCATTGACGTTCAATTCCCATTACATAGTTTATGTGTTGTAAGTGGAGTGAGTGGAAGTGGGAAAACCACCTTGGTGAAACAAGTATTGTACAATGCTTTATTAAAAGCAAAACAATTACCTACTGAAATTGTGGGAGGGTACAATGCTATTAGTGGCGACTTACACTTGATTGATCAAATAGAAATGGTGGACCAGAACCCCATTGGAAAATCATCAAGGTCTAATCCGGTAACTTATATTAAAGCATACGATGCTATTAGAGATTTATATTCCAAGCAGGCGCTTTCAAAAATTAGAGGCTTCTTGCCTAAGCATTTTTCTTTTAATGTAGATGGAGGCAGATGTGATACCTGTAAAGGAGAAGGAGAGCAATTAGTAGAGATGCAATTTTTAGCCGATGTGCATTTAACCTGTGAGGATTGTGGAGGAAAGAGATTTAAAGAAACAGTATTAGAAGTTCAATACAAAGGAAAAAGTATTTACGAAGTTTTAGAGATGAGTGTAGATGAGGCGATTACATTTTTTAGCGAAGAAAAAAATATAGTACTTGCTATAAGTCCATTGCAAGAAGTGGGACTGGGTTATGTAAAATTGGGTCAGAGCAGTAGCACTTTAAGTGGAGGAGAAGCACAGAGAGTAAAACTAGCTAGTTTTTTAGGGAAGGGCAAGGCTAGTAGTAAAATGTTATTCATATTTGATGAGCCTACTACCGGATTACATTTTCATGATATTCATAAATTATTAAAAGCCTTTAATGCATTAATAGAGCAGGGGCATTCTTTAATTGTAGTGGAACATAATACCGATATTATTAAAGTAGCCGACTGGGTAATTGATATGGGACCAGAGGCCGGCGAGGGCGGTGGTACCGTTGTTTATGCGGGTGTGCCCAAGGGTTTAGCCAAATCTAAGGCTTCTCAAACAGGGAAGTACTTAGACTAATTACTATGTAACTTATTTAAAATCAATTAATTAGATAGATTAAATTTGTCAGTTTAAAAATTCTTTTATTATTTTTGTTGTAACTAAAAAATAGTTGCAAATTTGTATGACAAAGAAAGATAAACTACTAGAAAGGTTCTTAACACAACCAAAGGACTTTACTTATAACGAGCTTAAGAAGTTAATGAATAGTTTAGGATATGAGGAGAGTAATCTTGGTAAAACTTCAGGATCGAGGGTTCTGTTTTTGAATATTGAAAATGGCAATAAAATTAGAATTCATAAGCCACACCCAATTAATGTTTTGAAACCTTATCAGATAAAAGAAATTATAGAACAATTAATATTAAAAGAAAAAAAATGAAAAACACATTAAATTTTAAAGGGTTCTTGGGATCTGTAACTTTTAGTGAAGAAGATGAGGTTCTTTATGGAAAAATAGAGTGTATTGACGATTTGATATTGTACGAAGGCACTACCGTTACTGAAATTAAGGACGCATTTAAAGAAGCAGTAAATGATTATATTGAAATTTGCAAACAAACAAACAAGCCTTATCTAAAAAGTTTTAAAGGGTCCTTTAATGTAAGAGTTAAACCAGATATGCATCAACGTGCGGTTAGATTGGCAACAATGAAGGGAATTAGTTTGAATCAATTAGTTCAAGCTGCAATTGAGAAAGAATTAGAAGCAGCTTAGTTTTAATTTCTATATAAATCCTGGCTAGTGAAATAGACTAACGTAATCTATCAGCACTTTTCACTTTGCGTTCGTCTTTGTAAATATTAACCATTGCCATAATTTGTAAAATGGGGATGATGAATAATGCAAGAGAAGGTAAGGTGAAGCCGCCACCTGGATTGGCTATGACTATTTTGTAAACAAAGTATCCAATAAGTACCGATAATAAAAAGTTTATAAGTACTACTTTTAGTTGCAACATACGGTTGCCATATAAAAAGATAGATATAAAAGAAAGGCAAGCACTAAATGCCAAAGAGATAAGTGT
>CAITGN010000118.1:0-5331 GCA_903891965.1 uncultured Bacteroidota bacterium | reverse complement strand
GACTTTAAAGAAACTTCTTTGCCAAACCTATCAGGGATACTTAATAAACCAGCTGGTTTATTAAGTACAATCATATCCTCATCTTCAAATAAAATAGATAACATGTAATTCTTATTTGGAAGATTTTCTAGTAAATGATTTATTTAAAAACTTAAGCAATCTTACTTCCTTCTCTGCTAAAAAACGCCATTTACCACGGTCCACATTTTTCTTGGTAAGATTTGCAAACATCACTCTATCTAAATGTCTTACATCGTAGCCTAAATGTTCAAAAATACGACGCACAATACGATTGCGGCCGCTATGAATTTCAATGCCAATTACATTTTTAGAAGTGTTTGATAAATAACTTACTGCATCGGCTGCAATAAATCCATCTTCTAATTCAACACCTGCAGCTATAGACTCCATATCGGCCTTGGTCACCGGTTTATCTAAAGTCACTTCGTATATTTTTTTAATCTCGTAGGAAGGATGCGTTAATTTTTGTGCTAAGTCGCCGTCATTGGTTAAAATTAAAACACCAGTTGTATTTCTATCTAAACGCCCCACTGGAAACATTCTTTGTGTAGTGGCGTTTTTAATAATATCTAAAACTGTTTTTCTGCCTTCAGGGTCATTTGCTGTACAGATATAATCCTTAGGTTTATTTAATAAAATATAAACCGGGGTAACTTGTAGTTGTAAAACTTTACCTTTTAATCTTACTACATCTTTGTACTTCACTTTATAACCAGGCTCTAAAACCGTATCGCCATTTACTGCCACATGACCTGCCTTTACCAATTCAGCGGCTTCTCTTCTACCCGATATACCTGCATGTGCAATATATTTATTCAAAGGCATTTGTTCAAAGGGAGTATCTTCAGCGGCACTCACCTTACCAATAGAAGCTGTTCTTTTTTCATCTGCCTTGTCCATGGAAGCTGGCGTTCTTTTATTCGTGAACTTAGATTTAGCAGGAAAGGGGCTAGCTAATTCGCCATATTTAGGAGCCTCTCCTTTTTTTACATAAGAAGTAGGAGTTCTTTTTGAAGCAGGTGGAATTCTTTTATTATTACCTAAGGGTTCAACAGGAATACCTCTTTCTTTGTCTTTTTTTCTTTGACGCATGGCTTCTCCAGCCGCCCTCATTTCAATTTTAGCTTTCTTTTTTTCTTGTCTATATTCTTCTTTAACAGCGCTTCCTTTTTTCTTATTAGAAAACTTGTCAAAATTGTCCGATCTTTTTTGATTCATGCGTCCTACTATTAAAAATTATCTTTATTCGCTAATTGACCACAAGCGGCGTCTATATCCTTTCCTCTACTATGTCTTACGCGCACATTCACTCTGTTTTTTTGTAAAATTTCTACAAATCTTTCAAAGCCGGCTTCGTCTGGTTTGTCGAAAGGAAAAATATCCACTGGGTTGTATTCTATGACATTGATTAAATCGGCAGGTACTTGTCTGTATATTTTAGTCAACTCTTCAGCGTCTTTTTCTGAATCGTTAAAGTCTTTGAATAAGATATATTCAAAAGTAACTTCAGTGCCTGTCTTTTTATAAAAGTAATTAATGGCTTCAACGAGTCCTTTAATATTATTGCTTTCGTTGATAGGCATAATTTCATTACGCTTTTTATCGTTCGCTGCATGTAGTGAAATGGCTAATTTAAATTTCACATTATCGTCTCCTAATTGTCTTATTTGTTTTATAAGGCCCGCAGTAGACACGGTAATTCTCTTTGCACTCATACCTAAACCATCTGGTGAGGTAATTTTTTCTATCGCCTTTAAAACATTATGGTAGTTCATCAAAGGCTCACCCATACCCATGAAAACAATATTGCTTAAATGTTTTTCATAAGTGGCTTCACTTTGTTGTAAAATATAAACGACTTGATCATAAATTTCATCAAAGTTTAAATTTCTTTTACGCTCCATGGTACCTGTTGCGCAAAATTTACAACTCAAACTACATCCAATTTGAGAAGACACGCAGGCGGTCTTTCTTAAAGTAGTAGGAATTAAAACCCCTTCGATCATATGACCATCATAAGTTTTAAAACGTGTTTTCAAAGTACCATCTTCACTTTGTTGAGTGGTATTAATTTGTAAAGCAGGTAGTTGAAAATCCTTTTCTAATAAGCCGCGTAAGTCCTTGCTTAAGTTGGTCATTTCGTCGAAGCAATGTGCATGTTTTTGCCATAACCATTCTACAATCTGTTTTACTCTAAAAGGCTTTTCGCCTATTTTTGATATAAATCGCTCAATCTCAGCGACTTCTACTTGTCTAATATTAGGTCTTGTCTTCTCCATAATGCAAAGATACTTGATCGGATTTGTATAGATTTAAATCTTTTTTTAGGCCCTTTTTCTGTTCTTTCTTATCCTTCAATAATTAATAGAAAATTATTGCCAAATGGGCGCCATTTTACTTATTTTCGAAAAACAATTTGAATCAAAATAAATAATAAATTATGAAAAAAATCTTCTTAATGGCAGTTATCCTAATGGGGGTAATGGCTACAGCAAACGCACAAACTAGTTCCTTGAAAGATTATTTAGGCAAATATGTATTTCCAGAAGGAAGTCCAGTAACAGAAGTAACCTTGACTGCAGAAGATACTGTTTTAACTATTAATTCTGCAATGGGTTCTACGCCTTTAGAAAAGAAAGGAGTAGATACTTTTTATTTAAGTGCCTATGATGCGCCTATTATTTTTAAAAGAGGGGCAGATAATTCTGTAGAGACCTTAACTATTATTGTTCAAGGTATGGAATTAACCGCTAAAAGAACGGCTACTACTTATGCTATTAAAGAAGAAGATTTTTACGCGAAGGTTTGGGCGAATAAAAATTTCTAGAACTCAAAATTAGAAAGCTCCGCTAAAGAAATAGTAGTTTGTTTGCCTGTAATAATATTTTTTACTGTGCATTCATTTTTAGCTAACTCTTCCGTACCTATGATAATAACGTTGGGAATTCCTTTTTTCTCCGCGTATTTAAATTGCTTGTCGAATTTGCTCTTTTCAGGGTAAATTTCACAAGCAATTTTTTTATCCCTTAATTGCATCATTTGCAAGTAAGCTGCTTTAGTTTCCTGCTCGCCTAAATTAAAAAATAATACTTGAGTGGTTTGATCAATGGTGGAGGGGAATAAATTTTTCTCTTCCATTACATCATAAATTCTGTCTACGCCAAAACTAATACCCACACCTGCAATATTAGGAACGCCAAATAAACTTGTTAAATCGTTGTAGCGACCACCGCCTCCAATACTGCCCATTTGAGCGTCTATGGCTTTCACTTCAAATATAATACCTGTATAATAATTAAGACCTCTCGCTAAAGTGAAGTCGGCCACCAAATGCTTGTCCATACCGGTTTGTGCGTGGTAATCTAGTACATAATTAATTTCTTCTATACCTTTTAGTCCTACTTCATTATTGCCTAGTAAAATACTTAACTGTTTTAATTTTTCTGTATTATTTCCTTCAATGGTTAAGTAAGTTTGAATAATTTTTTGTTGCGCTTCACTAAAGTTTTTGTTATGCAATTCTTCTTTTACTTTATCCCATCCAATTTTATCTAACTTATCTATCGCAATGGTTAAGTCAATGAGTTTATCTTCTCCTCCACAAATTTCTGCTAGTGCTAATAATATTTTTCTATTATTTATTTTTACTTCTACGGGTAAATTTAATTTTTGAAAAGCAGTAAGATACACTGCCACTAAATCTACTTCGTTCAATAAACTTTCACTACCCACTACATCTGCATCACATTGATAAAATTCACGGTATCTTCCTTTTTGAGGTCGATCGGCACGCCATACAGGTTGTATTTGATATCTTTTAAAAGGAAAATTCAATGAGCCATGATTCATCGCCACATATCTAGCAAAAGGAATGGTTAAATCGTATCTTAAAGCACGCTCTGTAAGTGCAGTACTATTTTTGCCAGCGAATAATTTTTCAACCCCTTCCAGCGTTTGTTCTTTTTTCTGTGGGTTGTCTAAGCCGTTATTTAAAATTTTAAATATTAGTTTATCGCCTTCCTCCCCATACTTTCCCATTAAGGTTTCCAAGTTCTCCATAGCAGGGGTTTCCAATGGTTGAAAGCCATAGGTTTCAAACACAGATTGGATCGTCTTAAATATAAACTGACGCTTTTGAACCGTAGCCGCATTAAAATCTCTAGTACCTTGTGGCAAAGAAGGTTTGCTCATAGTTTCAAATTTATAAGTAAAGATAAATTTTTTAAATTCATCGGCTATTAATTGTTTAAATTGCTTCTTTAAAACCCGATTTTATGGAAAATCAAGACCCTCGTCAACAACCCTATGAGCCTAGGCCCAATGCGCCTCGTGAAAAATCGGAGCGAACCTACCGAATTTTTAGAAGTATTTATGATTATACCATGGCTGCCCTTATTCTGGGTTGTGGTGTATTAATGTTGGGCGCTAAATGGTTCCATTTAGATATGATCATTAATGCAGGTGCCGACTTTAGATATATTTTTGGAAGTCTTTGTTTATTGTATGGAGGTTTCAGATTGTACAGAGGTATAAATCAAATGTATTAGCCTTTTCATTTTTCTTTTGACTATTAAATTAAAGTAGATGCGTTATTTATATATTATGTTCAGCCTTTGCATTTTGGCAACTGCTTGCAAGACAAGTTCTAAAACCGAGCAAATAGATACCCCCAGTGAAGGCCGTATTCGCATTTCTGTGGAAGAAAGCTTTAAACCCTTTATAGAGCAAGAGCTTAAAGTATTTGCATTAAGTTTTCCTAAAGCTATTATTGAAGTTGATTATAAATCTGAAATTGAATGTTTCAAAGATTTAGCTTCCGATAGCACCCGTATGATTATTGTAACAAGAGGGCTTGATAAAAAAGAACAAGCCAACTATAAAGACCAACTCAATTATGCACCAACATTTGGCATACTTGCTTATAATGCCATTGCGGTGGTGGTGAATAAAAAAACAAAAGATTCAGTTTTCTCTATGGCCGATTTAAGTGCATCACTAAGTGGCAAAAATAATAAGCAGGTAGTGATGGATGGAAATCATTTAACGGGGGTGGTTCGTTTTTTAAAAGATAGTTTATTGCATGAAACCCCATTTGGTAAAAATGTAGTTTCTGCAAATGGAAGTGAAGAAGTCATCTCTTATATAAAAACTAATCCTAATGCCATTGGCTTTGTGGGCATGAATTGGGTGGGAGATAATTACGATCCTAAGCAAATGGAAGATAGAAAGACCCTAAAAAAGGCCTTAGTGGAATGTACCTTATGTATTGAAAAAGGCTACTATACACAGCCCTCTCAGGCGAATATTAGT
>CAITGN010000117.1:0-5868 GCA_903891965.1 uncultured Bacteroidota bacterium | reverse complement strand
TCTACTTTTTCTGTAGCGAATGGTTCGGCTATACCCCATTCATTAAAACGAACCGTTTCTGTTTCTTTGTAAAATTGCATGGTGGTTTTATTATCGTCCACCACAGGATACACTATTTGAATACCAGGCACCATGGTTTTTAAATAGCTCGCAAAAAGCAAACTATTGGGCTCATTCTTATTTTCTAAAGGATAAAAATTAGCCACGCAAGAAACATTCGACCAGTCTAATTTTTGAAATTGTATAAGTAGTAAGTCGTCCCATTTAAGGCAATCGGTAGCCGTTAAATTTTTTCTTTTCTCTAAGAGTTCTTTTCTAGCATCCGACTTTAACATAGAATTCGTTTTAACTATTCGAAAAAACTAAATACCGTAGCTCCATAATTTCTTTGAAAACTAAAACCTGCGAAGTTTTCATAATTATTACGAGGCGTATGTTCTAAAATAAAATAGCCTTCTGGTGAAATTAATTTTCGCTCTACAATAATTTTCGGCAAATCATCAATGGTGGTTAAGGCATAAGGAGGGCCTGCAAAAATAAAATCGAACTGCTCTGTACAAGTATTTATATATTGAAATACATCCATGCGCACTATTTGTGCATTTTCAATTTTAAGTAGCTCTATATTTTTTTTAATAAAGTCCAGCATTTGGTTATCCTTCTCCACAATAGTTAATGCACTTGCCCCTCTTGAAGCTAGTTCATAACTAATACAACCTGTGCCCCCAAATAAGTCTAAGGTTTTAGCTCCATCTAGATTAATTCTGCTTTGTAAAATATTAAATAGTCCTTCCTTTGCCACATCCGTGGTAGGCCTAGTATGAGGCATATTTGCGGGAGGATTTATTTTTCTACCTCCATATTTGCCTGAAATAATTCTCATTAAAATATAAAATAAGATGAATAAGCATTGGGCACTTGCTCAATCTGAATAATTTGCTTGGCTGCAAAATACGGCGAGGCCTTTGTTATAAATGAATGTTTGCCTTCTTCATAACCCCAAACTTTAAGTAAAAAAGCATTGGTATCAATACCTGCATTAATACAGCTATTGAGTAATGTATATATATTTTGATCTTCCCCTTCTATAGGATAATAATTCAATAGCTTGGTAATACCCTTCTCTACGATGTATACAATAAAACAGTCTTCAAAAATTCTTACCTGCACTTCATTATCAATTACATTACCCAAAAAATAACTAGCATAATGCTGCCATTTACCTGAAGGGAAATACCTATTCAATATGGCAATCAATTCATCTGCAATTCCATAAATTAAAAAATGCTTCTTACCTACAGCAGATGTATAAATTTCTTCGTCCAATTTATGTCCGTGCACTAATTCTAATTCATGGGCTGCTGCAATTAAATCGTCCTTTGCATCGGTTTGAGAGAGTATTAACCTGTTGCCATTCATGACAAGAAAAATATCTTTATAGTAATTTTGAAGTAGGCTAGAATTATTTTGCAAATAGGCTAATAAGGGACTCCAACTGCTCGACTCCTCTGTTTGTGCAAAATGCTCAATAGAAACAAACTCATTTTTTACAATATGCTTTACAACAAAAACAATACTAGTTTTATTGACAATAATATATAGGTTCTCAGCCTTGTTATTAGCGGTGCTTTCTAATTTCCCATAAAACCCTATTTTCTTGTTGGCCATAGTGCTAATTCTTATGCAATGATATAAAAAAAGAGGCAGTTCTTTGCTAAAACTAATTGTAGATTTGCAAATATATGAGCGTCAGTCCTTCCACTCCTTCCTTACAAGTTACTATTAGCAGCAAGCAAATTCTGTCTATTTCTTTGCCAATTGCTTTAGCTATAATGGTGCCACAAGTGAACTTTGTCATTAATAATATATTCTTAGGGGCATTAAGTGCAGAGGCATTGGCCATTGGAGGTATCATTGGGGTTTATTATTTAATTTTTGGAGTAATGGGCCAAGGTTTGAATAATGGCTTGCAAGCCCTAATTTCAAGAAGAGCGGGCGAAAATAGAATTGATGAAATTGGGGTCTTGTTTTCTCAGGGTGTCATTATCTCCTTATTCTTATCTGCGGTGGGCATCTTATTTACTTATTTTATTGCCCCTAGTATTTTTCATAGTGTACTGCACGACGCAAGAAGAGCCGAAATTGTGATTGAATTTTTAAAAATTAGAATTTGGGGTATTCCCTTTTTGTTTATTTATCAAATGCGTAATGCACTTTTGGTAGGTACCAATCAAAGTAAATTTTTAATTATAGGAACTGCTACAGAAGCTTTATTTAATATCTTTTTTGATTACAGTTTAATATTTGGTCATTTTGGTTTTGCGGCCATGGGTTTAAATGGAGCGGCTTATGCCTCTATCATATCTGAAGTGATGGGTTTATTTGTGATTTATTTAGTTATTCACTATCAAAAAATTGGTGCACGCTTTGAACTATTCAAAAGCTTTTCTGTGCAGTGGGATTATATTAAATTAATATTAGTGCAGTCTTCCCCTATTATGATGCAGTATATGATTAGCATTATTAGCTGGGAGTTCTTTTATATTTTAATTGAACATAGAGGGGAACAGGCCTTGGCCGTATCCAATGCCATGCGCAATATATTTGGCTTCTTTGGAAGCTTTACTTGGGCATTTGCAGCCACATCGAATACCATGGTGAGTAATATTATTGGTCAAGGAATGCAGGACAAAGTCATTCCTTTAATTAATAAAATAGTAAAGTGGAGTGTTGGTTTTGCCTTAATGGTGTGTTTAATACTAAATGTATTTGCAGCCCCTTTTCTTTCTATTTATGGACAGGGAGAAGGCTTTATGCAAGAAGGTATTCCCGTTTTAAGAGTTGTCTCTTTTGCCTTAGTACTTATGTCTATTGCTACAATTTGGTTGAACGCAGTTACAGGAACAGGACAATCTAAAATTAATTTAGCGATTGAATTTATAGCTATTATTATTTATATCATTTACGCTTACTTAACTATTGAGTATTTCCAACTACCCATTACTATTGGCTGGATCTGTGAAATTATTTATTGGATTTCTTTACTAGTGCCTTCTTATTGGTATATACATTCTATGAGATGGAAGAATAAGAGAATTTAATTGTAGAGAGTATAAGAATAACTAAGTAAGTATTATCTATAATCTAGACTTTTCAATGGAGACCGAAGCGGTTCCTTCAAATTCAGCAATGGGTAAATGCTGTTTAGTAATTTTTACCATTACTTTTTCTGCCAGTAATTGTTCTTTTAAAATATCATCGGCCATATTGCCCACCAAGGTTTCTAATAAAGGCGTTGGAATTTCCATCCATTTTTTTATGAGCGCATATACATGAACATAGTCAATGGTTTGATCTAAATTATCAATATTCGATTTCTTAGCAGTAAAATCAATGATAACATCTACAATATAAGTATTGCCTAATTTTTTTTCTTCTGCATAAAGTCCATGATAGCCTGAAAATACCAGCTTATCTAAACTAATGCGCATATGAGGGGCGCTAGACATTAATGTCCTTTTGAAGTTAAATAACGCTCAGCATCAAGTGCTGCCATACAACCACTACCCGCTGCTGTCACTGCTTGACGGTAATTTTTATCTTGCACATCTCCCGATGCAAATACACCTGGAACATTGGTTTTAGTAGTACCAGGTTCTGTAAGTATATAACCCGTTTCATCCATGGTAATATAGTCTTTGAAAATACCGCTATTAGGTGTGTGACCAATAGCTACAAAAAAGGCGCTTACTGGAATTTCTTGTTTTGTATTAGTTTTAGTATTTAAAATACGCACACCTTCTACTTTCTTCTCTCCTAAAATTTCATCGGTCTCTGTATTGAAATACACTTTAATATTGGGTGTATTCATCACTCTATCTTGCATTACTTTACTTGCACGCATGGCTTCCTTACGCACAAACATATGCACCGTGGTACACATTTTAGATAAATAATGTGCTTCTTCAGCAGCCGTATCGCCCGCACCTACAATGGCTACTTCTTTTCCTTTAAAAAAGAATCCATCACAAACTGCACAAGCACTCACACCAAAACCATTCAATCTTTCTTCACTAGGAATGCCTAACCATTTTGCACTCGCACCTGTAGATATAATAACTGCGTCTGCTTCAATTAATTTTTCATCATCAATCCATACTTTTTTTACTTCTCCGCTAAAATCAACCTTTGTGGCTAAACCATAACGAATGTCTGCACCCATACGTGCCGCTTGCTTTTCAAAATGAACCATCATTTCTGGTCCTTGAATTCCATCTGGAAAACCAGGATAGTTTTCTACTTCAGTGGTAATAGTTAATTGACCCCCTGGTTGAATACCTTGGTATAATAATGGTTTCATATTCGCACGCGCTGCATAAATAGCAGCTGTGTAGCCAGCAGGTCCTGAACCTATAATTAAAATGCTTACTTTTTCTGTTTCCATAACTTCTGTATTACTTATTCAAAATTCAATTTATCCTATTCAATCCTTTTACTTTCTCCATTATCAAATCATCAACAAAATCTTGGCTAAAAAAAAGCCCCATCAAATCCTTAGACTGAAGGGGCTTTATAATATTGTATACTACTAGCCCAAATAAGCCTTTAGTGCGTTGCTATATCTTGCTTTTTGTAAACGTTTAATAGCACGCTCTTTAATTTGTCTTATTCTTTCCTTCGTTAAATCGTATTTAATACCAATTTGCTCAATAGTAACGCCGTTCTCACCATCTAAACCAAAATACGCATTAACTATCTCTGCCTCTCTAGGACTCAATGACTTAAGTACGCGACGAATTTCTTCTCTTAAAGAATCTTTCATTACGTCCTCGTCGGTTTCATCTCCGCCTTTTAATAAATCTCCCATGGCCACATCTTCTGCTTCATGCACTGGTGCATCTAAAGAAGTATGACGAGTATTGGACTGGAAAATATTGTTAATCTCTGTCTCAGACATTTCTAAGATACCTGCTAGTTCCTCAGTAGATGGCTCACGCTCATGTTCTTGCTCAAAAGCCATATAGGCCTTGTTGGCTTTATTATAAGTACCAATTTTGTTCTGTGGTAAACGAACCAAACGACCTTGCTCCGCTAAAGCTTGCAAAATAGATTGACGTATCCACCAAACAGCATAAGATATAAATTTAAAACCCTTGGTTTCATCAAAACGTTGTGCTGCTTTAATTAAGCCTAGGTTTCCTTCGTTGATTAAATCAGACAAAGACAAACCTTGGTGTTGGTATTGTTTTGCAACAGATACCACGAAACGTAAGTTAGCTTGCACCAATTTATCCAATGCACGCTGATCGCCCATTTTAATACGTTGCGCTAAAGTGGTTTCCTCTTCAGGATTGATCATTGAAATCTTAGAAATCTCTTGTAAGTACTTTTCAACCGCTTGAGAATCTCTATTTGTAATCTGTGTAGCAATTTTAAGCTGCCTCATGCAAAGAATTTATTTAATTGTATAACGTTGAAATGTCTAAAAAAGTTGTCCTAGACAAAAGTTAATATAAGGAAAAAATAACCAATGTCAGTCGGCAAAGGTACAATTTTGAAATTAATTAGACAAATATTGATTACAAAGCATTTATGCACATTTTTTAGGCCAAAATGGGGTCAATTCCTCAAAATTTATGAGGGATAATCACCCCTCGAGATTTATCTTCGCTGCATGATAGATTTTAGATCCGATACCGTAACCCTTCCTACCCCAGGAATGTTAGCCTATATGCAGGCTGCCCCTGTTGGTGATGATGTATTTGGCGAAGATCCTAGTATCAATGCCTTGGAAGCTAAGACTGCAGGCTTATTTGGTATGGAAGCAGGTCTATTCTGCCCAAGTGGAACCATGACTAATCAATTGGC
>CAITGN010000116.1:0-5354 GCA_903891965.1 uncultured Bacteroidota bacterium | reverse complement strand
GTTAAATTAGCGGGTGGGACCCCGTTATACTATGAGTTGACTGCCGATAACAGTTGGGCGCCTGACTTTGAAAATTTAGAAAAATCAGATTTATCAAAAGTCAAGTTAATGTGGGTGAACTATCCACATATGCCAACAGGCCAAAGGCCTACGAAAGAACTATTTGAAAAAATAGTCGCCTTTGGAATAAAGCATCAAATATTGATTTGTCATGATAATCCTTATGCCTTTATTTTAAATGATAAGCCTGAAAGCTTATTGTCAATTGATAGGGCCAAAGAGGTAGTGATAGAATTAAACTCTCTAAGTAAAAGTCAGAATATGGCAGGATGGAGGGTAGGCATGTTAATTGCTGCCGAAGACAGAATCAATGAAATACTTAGGTTTAAATCCAACATGGACAGTGGTATGTTTTTACCCGTGCAATTAGCAGCTGCTAAGGCATTAAGTCTTGATCAAAGTTGGTATGACTCCGTGAACAAAATATATACAGCACGACGCGAAAAAGTATTCGAGTTATTAGATGTTTTAAAATGTGTCTACTCAAAACAACAAGTAGGCATGTTTGTATGGGCCAAAATTCCCGCAACTTACAAAGATGGATATGCATTAAGTGATAAAGTATTATACGATGCAAATGTTTTTATTACCCCAGGAGGCATTTTTGGCTCCGCTGGTAACGAATACATCAGAGTGAGTTTATGTGGTTCCATAGAAAAATTTAGTGAAGCTATAAAAAGAATTGAAGCATGCGTTTAACAGTCATAGGAATTGGTTTAATGGGAGGTTCACTGGCTTTGTCTTTGAAAAAGAAAGGCTTAGTCTCCAATGTCATTGGAGTGGATCAGAACCTTGAACACCAAAAACTGGCTTTGCAATTGGGTATTGTAGATGAGATCATGTCTTTGGAAGAAGCCATTGCTGCTTCCGACTTGATAGCCATTGCTACACCCATTAACGTAGCGGAAAATTTATTGCCCACTATTTTAAACTTAGTGAACAAGCAAGTTGTTTTTGATTTAGGTTCTACTAAAGAAAGTATTGTTAAGATTGCGAATGAGCATATGAACAAAGGCCGCTTTGTTCCAACACATCCTATGTGGGGAACAGAATTTAGTGGTCCTACTGCTGCACAAGACGATGCTTTCGTTGACAAGGCGACTATTATTTGTAATAAAGAACAAGTAGACAAGGATGCCTTGGAATTAGTAGAAAAAATGTATCAAGCTTTAGGTATGCATATACTTTATATGGATGCCATTAAACATGACATTCATGTTGCGTATGTGAGTCATATTTCACATATTACTTCTTTTGCATTGGCGAATACGGTGCTAGAGAAGGAGAAAGAGTCTGATGCTATTTTTGAGTTAGCAAGTAGTGGTTTTGAAAGCACAGTACGTTTGGCTAAGTCCAATGCGGAAATGTGGGTTCCCATTTTTATGCAAAACAAAGAAAATGTATTAGATGTTTTGAATGAGCATATTAGTCAGTTAAAAAAATTCAAGGCAAGTTTGGAAAAAGAGAATCCGGACTACCTTTTGGAATTGATTCAAAATGCCAATCAAATAAAAAGGATTTTAAAATAATTAAAAAAGCAAAGCACTTCAAGTGACTAAGCAAAAAATATAAAAAATGAAGAAGAAAGAAGAAGTAGAAATTACAAATGATTTGATAGAGGCCGTAAAGTCGAAAAAAACATTTACAGAAATTGGTATTAATGATCAATTGGTAAAAGCAGTGACTGAATTAGGATACACACACGCTACTGAAATTCAAGAGCGTTCTATTCCGGTTTTAATAAGTGGAACTAAAGATTTTATTGGATTAGCGCAAACAGGTACTGGAAAAACAGCAGCCTTTGGTTTGCCCTTATTACAATTAATTAAAACAGCAGAAAAATTCCCTCAAGCCTTAGTGGTTTGTCCAACAAGAGAATTATGTATGCAAATTGTGAGCGAAATGAATTTGTTTAAAAAACATATTCCAGGTTTGCAAGTATTAGCCGTATACGGTGGAACTTCTATTGGTTTACAAATCAAAGATTTAAAAAGAGGCGTACAAGTAGTAGTAGCCACTCCAGGTCGTTTAATTGACTTAATAGAAAGAAAGGCCATTAACTTAGAGAAGATTGAATATGTTGTATTAGATGAAGCAGATGAGATGTTAAACATGGGATTCCAGGATGACATTGAGTTTATTTTAAAGAATACACCGAATAGAGAAAGTATCTGGTTGTTTAGTGCCACTATGCCTGCTGAAATTAGAAAAGTAAGTAAGCGTTACATGAAAGAGCCTGTAGAAGTTACGATTGGTAAAGTAAATGCTACGAACAAAAGTATTGATCATCAGTACTATTTAACCTCGGCCCAACATCGTTATGAGACTTTAAAAAGAATCATCGATTTTAATCCAGGTATCTATGGAATTATTTTTACAAGAACAAAGGCTGATGCACAAGAAGTAGCACAACGTTTAACGCGTGAAGGTTATGATATTGATGCTATCCATGGCGATTTAACCCAACAACAACGTGATAGAGTCATGGGTCAATTCCGTGATAAGAGTTTACAATTATTAATTGCAACCGATGTGGCAGCAAGAGGTATTGATGTAAAAGGTATTACCCACGTAATTAATTTTGAATTACCTGATGATGTAGAAGTATACACACATAGAAGTGGTAGAACGGGTCGTGCGGGTAGTCAAGGTATTTGTATTTCAATTGTGCACGCGCGTGAGTCTTATCGTTTGCGTCAAATTGAAAACATGAACAAGTGTACTTTCCATAAATTGGATATTCCTAGTGGTAAGGATGTTTGTAGAAAACAATTTTTCCATGTAATGGATAAATTAATGTCTACCGATGTTAGTCATGGCGATTATGAAACTTATGTACCAATGCTTGCAGAGAAGTTTGCAGACATGACAAAAGAAGAAATTTTAAAGCGTGTAGCTGCCCTAGAGTTCAACCGATTCTTAAGTTATTATGAGAATGCGCAGGACTTAAATATTCGTACAGCTGAAAGAGGCCGTCGTGAACCGATGCAGCAACAAGATCGCAACCGTGATAGAGGTCGTCAAGAATTTAGTGGTGCCGATCGTGGACGCACAAGAAGCAATGATCGTGGTATGGAGAGAAACGCTGGTGACCGTGGAAGTCGAGGTGCAGAAAGAGGTGCAAGTGGCTATACTCGTTTATTTGTAAACCTTGGTACCAAGGATGGTTTTTACAAGGCTAGTTTTTTACAATTTATATTAGACATGAGCGACTTGAGAAAAGAAGCTTTAGGTAAAATAGATATGCGTGATATGAATAGCTGGGTAGAAATTGAATCGGGTGCTGCTAAGCAAATGATTAATGCGGTAGATGGCAAAAATTATAAAGGTCGTCGTATTAGAATGAATGATGCAGATAGTGGTGGACCCAAAGGCTTTTCTAAAAGAGAAGGTTAATTATAAAAACCAAAAAGAGAGATCAATAAGCAAGATCAAAAAAACAGGTTCAAAAAAATAAAATAAATATTTAAATATTAAAATTGGAAAAAATGGGAGACTTAACAGAGCAACAACAAAAAGTAAGCATTTTATTAAAAAAATCACCCTTGATTATTTCTGGTCCTTGTAGTGCAGAGACAGAAGAACAAGTGATGCAAACAGCTATTCGTTTAGCGGCTACTGGTAAAGTAGACATTATGCGTGCAGGTATATGGAAGCCAAGAACCAGACCCGGAAGTTTTGAAGGGATAGGTACCAAAGGTTTGCCATGGATGCAACAAGCTAAAAAAGAAACGGGTTTGCCTATTGCTGTGGAAGTAGCCACTGCTAAACAAGTAGAAGATGCTTTGCATTTTGGAGTAGATGTACTTTGGGTAGGTGCGCGTACTACAGTAAATCCTTTTAGTGTGCAAGAAATTGCAGATTCCTTAAAAGGAGTGAAAGTACCTGTGCTTATTAAGAATCCTATTAATCCAGATTTAGAATTATGGATTGGTGGAATGGAGCGTATTGCTAAAGCGGGTATTGAAGAATTAGGACTTATTCATCGTGGATTTAGCTCATATGGAAATACCGAATATAGAAATGCACCTATGTGGCATTTAGCGATTGAGATGAAACGCCGTTACCCAGGTATTCCAATGATCAATGACCCTTCACATATTTGTGGTCGTCGCGATATTTTACAAGAAGTAGCGCAACAAGCTATTGACTTAGACTTTGATGGTTTAATTATTGAATCACATATTGACCCAGATAATGCTTGGAGCGATGCGAAGCAACAAATTACTCCAGAGGTATTAAAAGAAATGTTGGAAGCTATTCGTTGGAGAAAAGAAGACGTGGCTTCTGCAGAATACCATGCGGCACTTGAAAAATTACGTCAACAAATTAATCAATTAGATGATGAGTTGTTGCAAGTATTATCTACGCGTATGAAAGTAGCTGAGAAAATTGGGGAGTATAAGAAAAATAATGATATCACTATTTTGCAAACCAATCGTTGGAATGAAATTTTAGAGCGCGCTGTAGGCAAAGGCAATAAAGTAGGCTTAAGTGAAGACTTTATCACTAAGTACATGGACGCCGTGCATATGGAAAGTATCAATCACCAAAATAAAATAATGAATAGCTAGTTTGTACTAATAAATACAAACTAATTCTCATTAATTAATGTAAAGCATCCAACATTTAAATCATATTCAATGAAAAACTGGAAAGTAAAATTTTCGTCTCAGACAGTATCCTTTTTCTTAGAGGGTAAGTTTGCTGCCATCGATAAAATGGTAGACAAGTCGAATGCTTTTTACATTACAGATGAAAATGTATATGCTTTATACCAAAAAAAGTTTAAAGGAAAGAAGACCATTATAATTCCTGCTGGCGAAGAACATAAGCAGCAAGCTACCGTAGATTTTATCATTGAAGCCTTAGTTAATTTAGGCGCCACAAGAGAGGCGGTATTAATTGGTGTGGGCGGCGGTGTGGTAACTGATATGGTAGGTTATGTGGCGGGGGTTTACATGCGAGGAGTAGCTGTAGGTTTTGTACCGACTACTATACTTGCCATGGTAGACGCTTCTATTGGAGGTAAAAATGGAATTGATTTAGGAATATATAAAAATATGGTGGGCTTAATAAGACAACCTTCTTTTTTAGTATACGATACAGATTTTTTAAAAACCTTACCCAAGCACCAGTGGGAAAATGGGTTTGCTGAAATTATTAAACATGCAGCCATCAAGGATGCTAAAATGATGAAGCAATTGGCTGTCCATGATTTGTCTTTTTATCAAAAAAATAAAAAAGAATTAATCGCCTTAGTTGAAAAAAATGTAAGAATTAAAATGAATGTG
>CAITGN010000115.1:0-3797 GCA_903891965.1 uncultured Bacteroidota bacterium | reverse complement strand
TTCACTAAATCGCCAATGGTAAAAGGCTTGTCAAAGAAAATAATAAAAGAGGCTATTATATTTTCTAGGCTTTCTCTCATAGACAAGGCCACAGCGGCTCCTACGATACTTAAGCTAGTCACTAAATTGCCAATATTTTCATTAAATACATAATGTAGTATTAATAAAAAGCCAATGATGTATAATATAACTTTAAAGAAGTCTCTAAAAAATAAAACCAACTGGTCGTCGGTTTGATCCTTGGTGAGTTTGGCCTTTTCTTCTAATATAATGGCTACAAATTCTAATGTTCGTAAACAAACACGAATAAATAAAATAATAAAAAATAATTTCACTACTGCCTCTACTAAAACCTGAAGGGTTAGTTTGTACAAATGAATATTCCAATCTATGGGAAAATTTAATTCATATAATGCTACAACAGCAACCATATAAATTAAAAACTGTTCAATAGGAACAATTAAGCGGCGTATATGAGTTTTTCTTAATTCAGAATGATTTTTTTTATCAATCCAAGTATAAATTAAGCTTGCAAAAAAACTGGAGATGAATCTTTTAACAATAAGGGCCACTATAAATACAGCGGCAATAACTATATAACTACGTAAAGAATTATTTAAAAATTGTTGGTCTAGATTCATAATGAATATTTTTTAAGCTTCCTTCCAATGAAGTAATTGCATATCCTCTCCATCAAATACAGCATAGCTGTCCGACCTTAACCAGTCTCCTAAATTAATATAACGACTTGTTTCATTAATAGCAATATCTAAAGGATAATGCCTATGACCAAAAACAAAATAATCGGCATTCACTTCTTTTGCTTTTTGTTTTGAATAAACAATTAACCATTCCTTATCCTCTCCCATAAATACTTCGTCTGAACTGCCCGTCTTCGCTCTACTCTTACTACTAAAATAATTCGCGAGTTGAATACCCAAGTCTGGATGTAACCACCCAAATAACCATTTGCATAAAGGGTTAGTAAATATTTTTTTCATGAACTTATACCCTTTATCTCCAGGACCTAGTCCATCTCCGTGTCCTATAAAAAATTTCTTAGCGCCGAAATTAAATACAGTAGGTTCAAAATAAACTTTTGCATTTAATTCATTCGTTAAATAATCTTTCATCCATAAATCATGATTGCCTGTAAAAATATGCAGCTCAATGCCCGCATCAGATAATTCGGCTAAACAGCCTAGCAGTCTTACAAAACCTTTAGGGACCACGGTTTTGTATTCAAACCAAAAATCAAAAATATCGCCTACAATGAATATAGCTGAAGCATCTTTTTTAGCATTTTGTAAAAAACGTACCAATCGCTTCTCACGCAGAAGGCTTTGCGCATGATTAGGAGCTCCTAAATGGAAATCAGAAAGAAAGTAAATTTTTTTGCCAGGCACCCATTGCATGTAGTCGCTCATTTAATTTATAATAGTGTATCTATATACTAGTGTATCTAATAAAGTTACTAATCTAATAACTTATATACTAAAAAACAGTACACTTCTTTAGGACCATGTACACCCACCACCAATGTTTTTTCAATATCGGCTGTACGACTTGGACCTGTTGCATAACTAATCATGGAAGGAAGGGCATCCGATTCTGCTTTAAAAGCAGCCAGGCTATCACTAATATCAAATACCAATTGATGGGTATAGGCAATACAAATATGTATGGGCGCATATACACTTGAAGTTCTTCCGCTAAGTTGTTGGCTACTTAAAACAATGGTTCCCGTTCTTGCTATTAAATGATCACATAAAGTAATGGCCGCATCACAGCCTGCTAAATCATCGGTATTGACAGGATCAAAACTAAATTCTTTCATATCATCTAACCAGCCTGCTTCTCTAGAATATATCTTCTCCCATTTTTGTGAATGGATGAGTTGTGTTAGTTGTTTTACCAACTCTGCTTCATCGCTACAGTAAACAAATTTGCCTAATAATTCAGTAAATTTTTCTGCAAAGCCGATGGCCAATTCTTGTTCGGTGGGAATAAAAATAGGTCGGTCTGCAATCTGATCAGGGAAGGGAATAGCAACAGGCTTTTCTAATGCCTGCTTAATTTTTTGTAAAATTTTTGTTTTCGCTCCTTGTGATTCCATTGAATTTAATTCAGTTCTTATGAATTTGTTTCAGCGCCTGCCTCATTACTATTTTGATTATTAGTAGTAGGTTCGTTTACAGTAGCTGTGTCTGCTGTATTTGTTGCAGTCGCTTCTGTTGTAGCTTCTTCTGTTTTAGTTTCTTCTACATCAAAAGTGACCACCTTCTCTTCTTCATAAGGACGCATACCAATTAAGGCCTCTACATCACTTTTATGTAAAACTTCTTTATCTAATAATTCTTTTGCTAATTTTTCTACTTCTGCTTTTCTTAAAGTAAGTAAATCTAAAGTGCGGTGATAAGCAGCATCAATCATCTTACGTACTTCTTCATCAATAATTTTTCCTGTCTCTTCACTGAATGGTTTTTGGAAAGTATTTTCTTGAGAGGGGTCGTAGAAACTTACATTACCAATTTTATCATTCATACCATAAGTAGTGACCATAGAATAAGCCATCTTGGTAATTTGTTGTAAGTCATTAGAAGCACCCGTAGAAATTTTTCCAAAGAAAATTTGTTCAGCAGCACGACCACCTAAGGTCATACACATTTGATCGGTTAACTGTTCAATGGTATATAAGTATTGTTCTTTAGGTGTGTACTGCGCATAACCCAATGCAGCCGTACCTCTAGGCACAATCGTTACTTTTAATAAAGGATAAGCATGTTCTAAGAACCAACCACAAATAGCATGTCCAGCTTCATGGTAAGCAATCACTTCTTTTTCTTCTTTAGAAATAATTTTATTTTTCTTTTCCAATCCTCCAATCACTCTATCAATAGCGTCTTGAAAATCTTTCATCTCTACACCCGTCTTTCCTTTACGCGCAGCAATTAATGCAGCTTCATTACAAACATTCGCAATATCAGCACCTGCGAAACCTGGAGTTTGTTCTGCTAATTTATGTACGTCTAAATTTTCAGATACTTTGATTGGACCTAAGTGCACTTTAAATATTTCTTCGCGTCCTTTTACATCTGGACGGTCAATAGATATTTGACGATCGAAACGTCCTGGTCTTAATAAGGCAGAATCCAATACATCGGGACGGTTGGTAGCGGCTAATATAATAATACCGGTATCTCCACCAAAGCCATCCATCTCTACTAATAATTGGTTCAAAGTATTTTCACGCTCATCATTGCTCATCATGGCATTCTTACCACGTGCACGACCAATCGCATCAATCTCATCTATGAAAATAATACAAGGCGCTTTCTCTCTTGCTTGCTTGAATAAATCACGCACACGACTTGCACCCACACCCACAAACATCTCCACAAAGTC
This sequence comes from uncultured Bacteroidota bacterium, assembly GCA_903891965.1. Lineage (GTDB taxonomy): Bacteria > Bacteroidota > Bacteroidia > Chitinophagales > Chitinophagaceae > Sediminibacterium. Next base: position 392 of record CAITGN010000115.1, on the reverse strand, counting down.
GGAACCACTTAAGCTAAAGAAAGGCACTTGTGCTTCTCCAGCCATAGCTTTCGCTAATAAAGTTTTACCTGTACCTGGAGGGCCTATTAACAATGCACCTTTTGGAATTTTACCTCCAAGGGCTGTATATTTTTTTGGTTGTTTTAAGAAGTCTACAATCTCCATCACTTCTTCTTTTGCTTCTTCTAATCCAGCAACATCTGCAAAAGTGATATTCACTTTCGTGCCCCCTTTTTCAAATAAAGTAGCTTTTGATTTACCTACATTAAAGATGCCACCTGGGCCACCGCCACTTCCTCCGCCGCCGCCCATCTTGCGCATAAGTAGCACCCAAACTACCACTATAAGTACTAAAGAAAATATAGTGTTGGCAATAGGGCCAAACCACTCTC
>CAITGN010000114.1:0-7908 GCA_903891965.1 uncultured Bacteroidota bacterium | reverse complement strand
ACATTATACACCGATTTAAAATGGTTTGAAAAAGAAGCGGGTGGGGTAATGCCTTTGGAAATTGTGATTGATACTAAGAAAAAAAATGGATTAGTACGCTCTATTAAACCATTAGAAGCAATAGATGAGTTACACCAGTATTTAGTGGCGCAACCAGAGTTGGGAAAACCATTGGGTTTACTAGAGGGTATTAAGTTTGCCAAACAAGCTTTTTATGATGGCGACTCGAACGCTTATACGGTTCCTACAGGAACAGAAATGGCATTCATGGCCCCTTATTTAAAAACAGATTCTCAAAAAACCACGAATAGTGCAGGCGCAAGCCCCACTCAGTTGTTATCTAAATTTATTGATTCTGCTAAAAGAGAAACAAGAGTGAGTGTGAATATGAAAGATATTGGTAGCGCCGAGCTTCCATTGTTTTTATATAAACTAGATAGTGCCACTAAAATTATTTTTGATACGAGTAAATACAAGGTAGAGATTACGGGTAGTAGTGTTACTTTTTTAGAAGGGAGTAATTTTATTGTAAGAGGGCTAGGTGAATCTATATTTTGGGCATTTTTATTGATTGCTATTTGTATGATTTTCTTATTTAGGTCCTTTCCTATACTTATGTGTTCATTAGTGCCCAATATTGTGCCCTTGCTTATGACTGCAGGCTTAATGGGATGGGTGGGTATTTCTTTAAAACCTTCAACGGTACTCGTATTTAGTGTAGCCCTTGGCATTGCCATAGATGTCACTATTCGTTTTTTAGTGAATTATAAACAGGAACTTCCACGTTTGGGTAATAATGTACATGAAACTCTTATTCAAACCATTAAACATACTGGGATAAGTATTATTTATACCTCTTTAGTATTAGTGGCAGGCTTTGTTATCTTTTGCTTTAGTGATTTTGGAGGTACCAAGGCTTTAGGATGGCTTACTTCGCTCACCTTAGTGGTAAGTACATTTACCAATTTAATATTATTACCTGCTTTAATTAAAACATTTATTAAGCAACGTTAATATTTTAAGCTGCGTTAATATTTATTATTCTTATTGTAAAAGAGAAGCTAAGGTATTTTGTAAGGCTTCACCTCTTAAGTCGGTGGCAATTACTTTTCCTGTTGGATCTAATAAAACATTAAAAGGAATACCTTCTATTTGATAGGCACTCACTACAATGCTTTCCCATTTTTTAAGATCGCTAATATGTTGCCAATTTAATTTATCGGCTTGAATGGCTTCTAGCCAGCTCGCTTTATCATCATCTAAAGAAACACCTAAAACAGTAAAGTTCTTTTTCTTGTACTTTTCATAGGCAGCTACTACATTGGGATTCTCGCCTCTACAAGGGCCGCACCAGCTAGCCCAAAAATCTACTAATATATATTTGCCTCTTAAGCTAGTCAGTGAAATTATTTTTCCATTGGCATCTGGTAGTGCAATTTCAGGAGCCATTGTTCCTACTGCAATGGCAGTTGTTTTAGCATTGGCTTGCACTTGTGTACTTAATAAATTCGCAAATTGTGCAAGTGGTTCTGCTTTTAATTTTTCTGCAGCAGCCTTGGCTAAAGCCAGTACCTGCGCCGATTCCATGGATCTTAAACTAATCCCTAAGGTATAGTAAACAAAAGCGGGGCTGGTAGAATTATTAATAACATTTCCAACCAGTTTATTAATATCGTTTATTTTGCTTTGGCGTTGTTTTTGCAACCAGAAGATGGTACTATCTTTTCCGTTTTGTTCTTGTAAAGCGTCTAAATTATAAATGGTGGACATTAAAGAAGAGTCCTTTTTACGATACTCTATTAAAAAATTTATCAAGGCTTGGCTAGTTGCAGACCCTTTAATGGTATAAGATTGATAATTATTCGCATCTGCATTTATTTGTATGTTTTCTTCATCATTGATGAATAATATTTCCATTTCTTTGTCTGTAGCAATGCGGTAAATGCCTTCTTGTTTAGCTATAAACTCAAATGAATATTTACCATCTTCACCTAATGTGATGGAATCCATTGTAACAATAGGCAAGCCTCCATAAGGTACTTCTTGTAATAATAGTTTTTGCTTAGCAGCATGTTGTATAGTTCCAGAAATAGTATAATTTTTTTCGTTGGAACCATTTTTACATCCTGCGACAATGATCATCATGGCAGCTAAACAGGCCAATAGGTTTTTATTATTCATAGCACTAAATTAAGTCAATTTTTGTTCTAATAAACTAGTGGTCATTTTGGGGTCGGCCTTGCCTTTGCTTAATTTCTTTACTTCGCCCATAAATAAACCTAAAAGCCCTTTCTTTCCTTTTTTATATTCAGCCACTTTCTCTGGGTGCATTGCTAAGACTTCATCTATCCATTTTTCTATATCATCAGTAGTGCCTGTTTGTAATAAATTATGCATGCTGGCATATTGCTTGGGGGAACCGGGATGGCTAATAAGCTCTTTTAAAACCTTTGTACTTGCCACTGAAAAACTCAACTGATTGGTTTCCACTAATTCTACCAGTTCCACTAAATAAGGAATAAGTGAGCTAAGCTGCTGAAAGCTAAGACTACCTTCGTTTATAGAAGCTCTAATGGGGCCAATCATCCAATTGGCTATGGCTTTATAATGTGTAGATGCTGCTGCCCAGTCCATATAAAAATTGGCTTCTTCTTTATCTTCTACTAATTGATCAATGGCGTAATCAGATAAATCATATTGTATTTTCCACTGCTTTTTTAAAGTAGCAGGTAGGGCGGGTAATTTTTTTTGAATGCTTTCAATAAAAACATCGGTTAAATGAAAAGGCGCTAAATCGGGGTCTGGGAAATACCTATAATCATTTGCATCTTCCTTGTCTCTTATAGAAAAAGTAGTATCGTTACTTGCGTCAAAGCTTCTTGTTTGTTGAATGATAGTGCCACCTGTTTCTGTAATTTGTATAAGACGATCAATTTCAAATTCAATGGCTTTTTTAATATTGCGAATAGAATTTAAATTTTTAACTTCTACTCTAGTCCCTAATGTAGTGGCACCTTTTAAACGAATAGAAATATTGGCATCACATCTTAAACTACCTTCTTCCATATTGCCATCACAAATACCTATCCAACGCACAAGCTTTCTAACTTCTGTTACAAATAAAAAGGCTTCTTCAGCGGAATGTATACAAGGCTCGGTGACCATTTCAATTAAGGGCGTGCCAGCACGGTTTAAATCTATTAAAGTATCTGTGGCGGAAATATCATGTATACTTTTACCCGCATCTTCTTCTAAATGAATTCTATTAAGTTGTATTATTTTTTCGCCAGAGGGTAATTGTATGCTAATAGTACCGCCTTCGCAAATAGGGGTTGTATGTTGTGATACTTGATAACCCTTTGGTAAATCGGGGTAGAAATAATTTTTACGTGCAAAATAATTATCCTTTGCAATTTTAGATCCGCAGGCCAGTCCAATGCGAATAGCATATTCAATGGCCTTGGCATTTGTCTTGGGCAAACTGCCAGGATGACCCATGGTAATAGGGCTTATATGGGTATTGGGCGCTGCTCCAAAAGAGGCATCGTCTCCACAAAACAATTTGCTTTTTGTGGCTAATTGTGCATGAATTTCTAAACCAATAACTGCCTCATATTTTTGTCCGTCTGCCATAAGGCAAAAGTACTAATTAAAACGCCTATAAATCGGCTGTTTTTAATTTTTTAGGAAGCTTTACTACGATGGTTTTAAGTTCCTTATTTCTTTTTACTTGAAAGGTGAAACTGCTTCCTTCTTTCGCTTCTTTGATGATTGGCTTTAAAGCATCAACATCTTTTATTTTCTGGTCATTTACTTGAACAATGATATCGTTTTCTTTTAAACCACCTTTTGCAGCAGGTGAATTCTCGTTAACACTCGTAATATTAACACCCTCTCCAGTTTCCAAATCTTCAATACTAATACCCAATTTTGGTTTATTCTCTATACCTGCAATACGCATGTCTTCCATACCTGGAAAATTAGGAATAGTAAAACTAAATCCTCTTGGACTTGGTTGTGATTTTCTAGTATTAGGATCAAAATATTGTTTAGGTATAAGATCAAAACTAGGTCCGCCTTGTCCCTCAGGGCTGCTGAAATTATAATACTGCATGGTATTTTTATTCTTTGCTAAACTTGCAACCAGGCTACTCGTTTTTCCGCTTCTAATGTAACTAATGGTTACTTTATCCTCTGGCTTTGATTTTCCAATAGCGTCGTATAAAGAAGCGGGGCCATCAATTTTTATATCATTTACTTTTGTGATAATATCTCCTTCTTTCAGTCCAGCTTTAGCTGCAGGGCTTTCATCACTCACTTGATTTATTTTAGCACCCTGTTCAGTTTGTTCTGTAACCACTCCTAAAAAAGCTTCATTTGTTTTTGCTTGATTAGGCATTACCATATCAAAATTATCATCCCCATCCTCATTAATAATTATATCACCACCTAATTCTTGCCCTTTACCAAAGTCAAGACTATTAAGTGGTTTCCCTTCCACAAGTATTCTTGGCTGCTTATCTAATTTTTTTAAAATAACTCGTTTATTGCCTTTTCCTTCTATGCTTAAACGTGGATCATTTTCATCCACTTCTTTTCCATTAATAGTTACTTTATTACCATCTACTACCACTGTCATATTTACATCCACATCTGTTTTCACTTTCGTATTCTTATCTCCGTCAATAGTTACAGTTACCTTGGTAGAATCTTTGGATGAATTTTTTTGTGCATCTTTAGTCCCCTCTTTTTTTGCATTCTTTTTGCTAATAATTTCTATCACACCATCTGCTGCCTTCTCACCATATTTTTTTGTAGCCATGGCGCCTTTTAATACACTCACACTTTCTATATCATTAGGTGAAATATCTTTAATATTATCTACGATTTTTCCATCTAGTATGTATAAAGGAGTTTTACCATCTTTGCTAATGATAACTGCAGGCGCATTGTCTTTTGGATTTTTATTTGTGATAATTACTTCGCTAGTTTGTGCTAATGCAAAATGAAAAGTAAAGATTACTAATAAAGAGACTAGTATTTTTTTCATGGTCGTTAATTGATTAATTCTTGAATGAAAATTTAGAGTATTGAATTTTGAATTTCAAAAATAGGGAAAAATATTTACTACGAAACTATTCGCAAATATTATTTTGTTAAATTGGTATTTAATTGAAAATCAGTAAGTTAGTGAAAACTAAAGGCTATTTTTCACTACCTCAATTACTTTATTAAGTTGACTTGCATCTTGACCACCTGCAGTAGCCAAGGTTTTTTGCCCACCACCACCACCTTTAATTATAGGGGCAATTTTTTCTTTAATTAATTGAGTAGCTGGCATAGTAGCACTTAGTGATTCACCCATTGAAAGTGCAACTGAAGCTTTTCCTTCAATAGTTGCTACTAGAACAATGCAATGATTATTTTGAGTAAGTCCCAAGGCTACCGCTAATTTTTTTAAGTTATCGGCACTTGACAATGTTATTTCCTTGCCTAAAAATGCAATTCCATTAATAGTTTCAAATTGACTACTATATTGAGTCGTTAGTTCATTTACAAGCAAAGCTTCTTTACTTTCTAATTGCTTAGACAATTCCTTTTGACTTGACTGTAAAGAGGCAATGGTATCATTTAAAACAGAGACAGCAGAATTTTCATTCCACTCTGGTGCTTTAAAGGGAAAATTTATTTTAACGGCAAGTAATGCACAAGCTTCTGTTAGTTGTACAATTTGCTTATGTAATTTTTCATTGACCTCGGTAATATATTTTCCTGCAGCATCTCCCACCACTGCCTCAATTCTTCTCACACCAGCAGCAACAGAGGCTTCTGCTTTTAAAATAAAATTCCCAATTTCACCCGTATGTCCCACATGGGTACCGCCGCATAATTCAATGGAATAAGCAGGGTCCATCACCACTACACGTACTTTATCTCCATATTTTTCTCCAAATAAAGCCATCGCACCTAAACCAATGGCTTCTTCTTTATTCATTTCTTTTATAACAACTGGAATGTTTTCTTTTATTTTAGCATTCACCATAGTTTCCACTTGGCTTATTTCTTCTGCAGTCATTTTGGCGAAATGTGAAAAGTCAAATCGTAATTGATCGGTATTGCACAAGCTTCCTTTCTGTGCCACATGCTTACCTAAAATATTTCTAAGTGCTGCATGTAATAAGTGGGTAGCTGAATGGTGTAAGGTAGTTGCTTTTCTAGCACTTGCATTAACAGTTGCTTTAACTGTATTAGAAATTACAGGAGGCAAGCTATCTGTAAAATGTATAAATAAATTATTTTCTTTTTTAGTATCCGTTACTGCAATACTTGTACCATCTTCAAATTGCAAACTACCTATATCACCCACTTGTCCACCGCTCTCTGCATAAAAAGGTGTTTCAGATAAAACCCATTGGTACGCTTCTTTGCCCTTGGCTTTTACATTTCTATATTTAATAATAGTGGCAGTAGCTTCCATAGAACTGTAACCTACAAAATTGGTTTCCTTATCAGGGTTTACTTGTATCCAGTCACCTGTATCAATGGCAGTAGCCGCGCGGCTTCTGTTTTTTTGTTGCTGCATTTCTTTTTCAAAGCCAGGCTCGTCTACTTGCAATTCATTTTCACTTGCAATTAACTTTGTTAAATCTACAGGGAAGCCGAAAGTATCAAATAGTTCAAAAACTAATTTTCCTTCAATGGTCGCATTTTTTGGATGGGTATTAATAATATCATCCATGCGCTTTAATCCCTTTTCTAAAGTGCGTAAAAAACCTTCCTCTTCTTCTTTCACTACTTTAGTTACAAAATCTAATTGGCCTGTTAGTTCAGGAAATACATTTTCAAATTGTTTTGCCAACTGTGGCATTAACTGATGTAGTAAGGGATGTTTATAATCCAAGTAAGAATAATAATATCGAACGGCTCTTCTTAAAATACGACGAATTACATAACCAGCGCCTGTATTGGCTGGGAGCTGACCATCTGCAATGGTAAAGGCAATGGCACGAATATGATCGGCAATAACTCTAAAAGCAATAGCTTCTTTGGTATCGCTGTAATCGTATTTTTTTTGCGTAATTTTTTCAACCACTTCAATGGTGCCAGTGAAAACATCGGTATCGTAATTGCTTTTTTTATTTTGAATTACACGCACTAGTCTTTCAAAACCCATACCTGTATCCACATGCTTATTAGGTAGTGGCTCTAAACTGCCATCTTTTTTTCGATTGTATTGAATAAATACATTGTTCCAAATTTCTATTACTTGTGGATGGTCTTTGTTCACTAAATCACGACCTGGTATTTTGGCAATCTCTTCTGCAGATCTCATGTCTACATGTATTTCACTACATGGGCCACAAGGTCCTGTATCGCCCATCTCCCAAAAATTATCTTTTTTATTACCGTACACTATTTTGTCTTCAGTTACCCATTTTTTCCAATGCATTAATGCTTCACTTGAAGCGGGTAAGTTTTCTGATGCGTCTCCTTCAAAAACAGTTACATATAATCTTGCAGGATCAATCCCATATACTTTTGTTAATAATTCCCAACTCCACTCAATGGCTTCTCCTTTAAAATAATCACCAAAGCTCCAATTACCTAACATCTCAAACATAGTATGGTGATAGGTATCAACACCTACTTCTTCTAAGTCGTTATGCTTGCCACTTACGCGTAAACATTTTTGGGTATCGGCAATTCTTTTATGACTTGGTTCTTGGTTGCCTAAAAAAAAGTCTTTGAACTGGTTCATGCCCGCATTAGTGAAAAGCAAGGTAGGGTCGTTCTTAACGACAATAGGAGCGGATGGAACAATAGCATGCCCTTTAGATGCAAAAAAATCTAAAAACTGTTGTCTAATTTCTGAACTGGTCATCATGTCGGTGAATTTTAAGCAGTGTT
>CAITGN010000113.1:0-2244 GCA_903891965.1 uncultured Bacteroidota bacterium | reverse complement strand
CTCAAATAAATATGTCTTAGTTCAAGTTGTTTCTGCTGAAATTATTGGTGATAAAGTTTTAGTTGCTGCATCATCCAGAGAATTAGTTGACCACGGACTTAAAGTAGGCCTTAAGAACTATGCTGCTGCATATTGCACTGGTTTACTTGCTGCCCGTCGTCTTTTACAAAAACTTGGTCACTCTCTGATAATGGACCACGCAGATTGCCCGACAAACTTGCACGCTCTAATTCAATTTCCGCTTGTAGTTTTTGAATGGCGTCTGCTAAGCGCTTGGGATCGATAGGTTTTAATAAATAATCTAAAGCATTCACTTCAAATGCCTTTAAAGCAAACTCATCATAAGCAGTGGTAAATATTACTTTAGGGGCTCTCTCTAATTCAGCAAGTAAATCAAAGCCGGTTTTGCCTGGCATTTGAATATCTAAAAAAATTAATTCGGGATGCGACAAGTCTATTTTTTCTACCCCTTCATCTACATTACTAGCTTCATCAATAATTTCTATTTCAGGATGTTGCTCTAGTAATTTTTTTAACTCATTTCTAGCTAATCTTTCGTCGTCTATTATAATGGCTTTAATGGGCATCTCTATATAATTTTAATTTGAAATTGGTATTACTAATTTAGCAGTCACTTCATTCGGCTCGCATTGATAAATTTCAAAAATGGCTTGGCCACGGTATAAAATATTTAATCTTTCTCTGGTGCTTTGTAATCCAAAACCATCCTTCTCTGTTTGTTGAAGTAGGCCTGTATTTTGTACAATTAAAACCAATTTATCGTTCTCTAATTTAGAAATAATTTTTATAGTACAATCGCCAGGTTGCTTGCTCAGTCCGTGTTTGATGGCATTCTCCACAAGGGTTTGCAACATCATTGGAGGTATTTGATGAGGCAAGGTTTTTGACTCTACTTCATACACCACTTTTAATCTATCCGCAAAACGTATATACTCTAAGGCTAAATAATCTTTCACAATATCAAGTTCTTTTTCCAAACTGGTAATCTCTACTTTATCCACTTGAATACTACTTCTTAAAATATTGCTCAGCTCTGTAATGGCCTGTCTTGCTCTTTGGGGGTCTTCATCAACTAAGGCTCTAATACTATTTAAAGCATTGAAAATAAAATGAGGATTAATTTGAGACTTGATAGTTTTTAATTCTAACTCTTTAATCATGGTCTCTAGTCTCACTTTCTTAATTTCTTCTGTATTGGTGAATTCAATATAATGCCATAAAACATAGACCGACATCCAAACTAAAAAAATGGGCGTATCAAAAATGATACTAAATAAAAATCTTCTTGATAAAGGAATATTTCTTCCAGGTTCGTATAATTTTAAAATATCCGCTACATAACTTGTAGAGAAACTATTAAGGATAGAAAAAACAAATAATAATAAAACTAATTTCCACCATTGATTAGAAGGCATGGGTGGACGCAAAGAAAAACGGTGCATGGTCTCTCTTAACAAATGCGTTATTAAAATGCCTATGGATAAATTGATGGCTAGTCTTGGATAAAAAATAGGATTCAACTCCTTGTCTAAAATGGAGGCAAAAAACAGAATGGTTAGGCCATAGCTAAACCAGCCTGCAATTTGACAAATCCAATATAAAGAAGAGTGCTTTTTCATCTATCCCAAATTTACCTCTTTAAACTAGGTTTTAAGCCTATTATATTGACTAGTGGTCAATTTCTAGGCTATACGGCAAGCCCAAATTCCCCTTAAACTTTTAGCGTATATTTATGTTATTGATTTACATTTACACCCTAAATTGAACTGATGCATATTGAGGCAGGCCCTTTATTGAAAACAATCGACTCTCCGGAAGATTTAAAAAATATTTCCAGGGAGAAGCTGCATCAAGTTTGTGATGAATTACGCCAGTATATCATTGATGTAGTGAGCGTTAACGGAGGCCATTTTGCGGCTAGTTTAGGCGTGGTAGAACTAAGTGTTGCCCTTCATTATGTATACAATACACCCTATGACCAATTGGTATGGGATGTAGGTCATCAGGCCTATGGACATAAAATTTTAACGGGCCGTCGTGATGAGTTTATTAGCAATAGAAAATACAATGGCTTAAGTGGCTTTCCTAAAAGATCTGAAAGCGAGTATGATACTTTTGGTGTAGGCCACTCTTCTACCTCTATTTCTGCTGCTTTAGGTATGTCTATGGCCGCTAAGTATAAAAAAGAAAATAGAAAATCGGTAGCCATTATTGGAGATGGTT
>CAITGN010000112.1:0-4794 GCA_903891965.1 uncultured Bacteroidota bacterium | reverse complement strand
GACTTGCAATATTCTTATCCCCAAAAAACAAAATAAAAAATAAAATGGTATATTTGCGCCAGCAAGTTAGCCACAATTAAACATTTATAAATTAACAGAATGGAAGCGCAAAAAAACACAAAAAAATACTGGGCACTTTTTTTTACATGGTTTGTTATTTTAATTACTCTATTTGTTTTACATAGAGAGTTTTTCTGGTTAGCCCTTCCAGGCACTTTAACTTATTTCGCAAAAGCAATGGACCTCTTCTAGATCATTAAATTAGTCGATTAAATGAGTCCAACACTATATTTCATAAAAGACCCGCTCTAGATTTTAGAGCGGGTCTTTTTTTATGCCTACTATTAGTTTTTAAATTATTATATTTTAAATCTTAGCTCTTTATTTTAAAATAGAAAGCGCCGCTGCCGCATAAGCAAACATTTCTGGCTGATGATGATGAATAGGCTTTGTTACTTTAGATTCTCCCAAACGAACCACTATCGCATTTTTATCACGAATAATGAAAACGTATTGCCCAAATAAACCGTTCTGTGCCACTATATCATGGCCTTGTTCTTTAAACATCCAGTATTGATAACCGTAAAAGTCGACTGGGTTTTCGTTTTCATAACGGTCTTTTAAATAAGTGGCTGGAGTAGTAGCTGCTTGCACATAATTACTTGAAACAATTTGTTTCTCCCCCCATTTGCCATTCTGCAATACAAGTTGTCCAAATCTTGCATAGTCGCGTGCTACCCCATTGAAACAACAAAAAGCTTTTTCATGTTTTTGAGCGCCATCTAAAAGCCATAGTCCATCTGCTTCTGCACCCATGGGTTGCATAAATCTTTCTGAAACAAGTGTTGAAATATTTTGACCAAATACTTTTTCAACAATCAAACCCAATACTTGTGTATCTCCACTACGATAGTCCCAATGCACACCAGATGGTTCTTGGAATTTCATTTTACTCACCATATACTCTTCATCATTACCATAATAACTATAGGCATTCATACTAAAATAGCCTTTATCCAATTCATAATAATTAGTACCAGAGCTCATGGTTAATAAATCTTTGATACGCACTTTTTCTAAACCACTTGTTTTAAAATGAGGTACATAATTACCCACAGGCTCTTCCAATGATTTTATTTTTCCTTCATCTACTGCAATGCCAATTAATAAAGAGATCATACTTTTAGCAGCTGAGAAAGAACCACTTAAAGTAGTGGGCGTATAGCCATCCCAATACTTTTCATAAATTAATTTACCATCTTGAATAACTAAAAAAGCATGGGTGTCGTTAGAGTCCATGATGGCCAATAGTGAATCTGAGATAACCATCTTATTATAACTAGAGTCCAAAGGCCAATATTGAGGCTTGCCCCCACTAGGCACTAAGCGTGTAGGATGGGTTTTATAATCGTGAATGGTGTGCACGCCCCAAGATGCAAAGTTTTTTAAATGCGAAAATTGAGGAGTTATAGATAGGCCGCCCAATACAATTATGATTAGCGCAAGGCCAATGGCAATTTTTTTTAGCATAGTTAGAAAAAGTTTGGTTTATTTGCAATCCGCTTCTCTAGAAGCGCTACTATAAAATTAAATAAATTAACTGTAATAAAATGTATTCAAGCGAATTTCAAGCAATAATTGATCGTCGTCGATCGAACCGAAGATTTGACCCCCTTGTGGAAGTACCCGACGAAGTCATTAAAAAAAGTATAGAACGCTCTATTTTATCTCCTAATAGTAGCAATATGCAACTTTGGGAATTTTACTGGATCAAAAATGAAGAAGAAAAGAAAAAATACGAGGCTTTATGCTTAGGCCAGTCTGCCGCTAAAACAGCCAAGCAAATAGTAGTTTTTGTAACTAGAAAAGATTTATGGAAACAAAGAGCCAAATGGAATTACGACAGATTAAAAAAAGGTATCAAAGGTGAACCTTCCAAACTAGAGAAAAGAGGATTAGACTACTATGGCAAATTAATGCCCCTAGCCTACAGATCTGATATTTTTGGATTTTTTGCTTTCGTAAGAAGATGTATTAGTTTTTTTATGGGTATTTCAAAACCATTCATGCGTTTTGGTGGCAAGGCCGATCAAAGAATTACCGTGCATAAGTCTTGCGCATTAGCTGCACAAACTTTTATGTTGTCGATAGCTGCTGAAGGTTTTGAATCTTGTCCTATGGAAGGCTTTGATCAAGTAAGAGTTAAAAAAGCATTGAACCTCCCAGCAGGTGCTGAAATTAATATGATTATTGCCGTGGGCAAAGGAACAGAACAAGGTATATGGGGACCGCGCTTTAGAGTACCTTATGAAGAAGTGGTTTTTGAACGCTAATAAAAGAGCGCTAAAATATTAAGTCTATAAAAAAAGCCCCTCGATATTTCGGGGGGCTTTTTTTATTAATTTTTTGCCGGCGTGATAATTATGTTTCTGTATTCAATCGGACCATGATCACCTTGCATCATAATAGGCCCTGGTTCGCCTTCATTACTATCTAAGGCGCCACCTGTAATACCTGGAATTTGTTGATTGTAAATAACAGTAACACCATTTGCAACTACAGTTACTAATCTTCCTACTAAGGTAATATCATAAGACTGCCATTCTCCTGGTTCTTTAGCCATATTAAATAAAGGGTCTATAAATCCATACACGCCTCCTAAATAAATATTTAAGGGTTCTCTACCCTTGCTATCTTCTACTTGCACTTCATACCTGCCTCTTAAATACACACCACTATTACTTTCTTTAGGATAACGAAATTCAATATGTAATTTAAAATCGTTAAATGTTGCTGCAGATCTAATATTCGCACCAGATTGTGGACTTTTCAAAACTCCATTCTCTACTACCCATTGGTTTTTACCTAAGGCCTGCCAGCCGTCTAAATTTTTTCCGTTAAATAATTGAATTGGCTTTCCCCAAATAGGTTTTTTATTGGTAATTAAGCGAGGTGCTCTCACTCCTGTAAATTTGAAAGTTTTACCTAATGGACTAAGAATGGTACCTTCTAATTTGTCATCCTTCAGTGTTGCTTCAAAAAACATTTCTTTATCGCTTACATCAAATTGAGTAGGAATTTGAAAATTTACTTTACCCTCTTTGAAAAATACTTCTGAAATAGGACGCGCACTTCCCGATTCCCAAACAAAATGTCCTGTTAAAGTTTTAAGGCCTGAATGTCTTACTTCCAACCAAGATGCTGCTTTACGGCCTTTAAAATCCACTGTTAAATCCCATCTACCTTCAATGGGTTCTGCTTTAATTTCCTGCGCCCTTAATTGATTATTCGAAACAAAGGCTAAAAGCCCTACTAATACTAGGAAATAATACTTTTTCATATCTGATTAAATTAAATATATAAGGTAAAAAATTACGTACTAAATGTAAGAAAATATGGCTAAGAAAGCTCGGTATTTATATAAAAATAGGATAAATGGTACTGGTATTAGGATGAATAGTACTGGGTATTTGTTTTTCTTATTCTCAAAAAAACAATTAGCTTTAATACGTAAAATTTATACTAATGAATACAAAAAGAATCTTTTCTTGGCTACTTATCATAGTAGCCCCTTTATTAACTTTTGCGCAGCAGACTACGCAGTACCCCAACGACTATTTAAGTCCTGAATTTCATGCAGGTCGTCGTGCTGCTTTTAAAGAAAAATTATCAGCAAATGGCGTGGGCATTTTCTTTGCCTCTCAAGTGCGTGTAAGGTCAAACGATACCGATTTCCAATTTGCGCAAAATAAAAACTTCTACTACTTTACTGGCTTAGAAGAATCAGATGCTTTATTATTATTATTCAAACAACCCGTTACTATTTTAAATAAAACGGGAACTGAATTTATTTTTGTCAAAAATCGTGACCCACAAAAAGAATTGTGGACAGGAAAAATTTTAGGTGCAGAAGGTGTGAAAGCCAAATACAAAATGGATAATGTATTTATCAACGACCAGTTCACGGCTAATACCGTTGATTTTAATAGTATTGATTCTGTTTTTACTGCTTATCGTGGGGAGGGCATTTTCTCAAAATATAAAAGAACAGAGGACCCACTTACACGTATGGCAACTATTGTAGATAGCATTATCAATACACAAAACAAACCCATTGCTGCAAGAAGTACTCAAATGATTTTAAGCAGCCTTCGTGGCATTAAACAACCAGAAGAGATTGCTTTAATAGCAAAAGCAGCTGCTATTAGCAGCGAAGGTCATAGCGATGTCATGCGTGCTATTAAACCTGGCATGGCTGAATACCAAGCCCAAGCCATTATGGAATATCATTTTAAAACCAATGGTTCGGAGTATCCTGGCTACCCTAGTATTAATGGGGCTGCAGAAAATTCATGCGTACTGCACTATATCACTAATTTAAAAACCATCAATGATGGTGAAATGTTATTAAGCGATTGCGCCGCAGAATACCATGGCTATAGCGCTGACGTTACTAGAACCGTCCCTGCTAATGGAAAATTTACAGCCGCTCAAAAAATAATTTATGAATTAGTATTAAAAGCACAAGATGCGGGCATTGCTGCCTGTGTGCCTGGTGCGCCTTTTGGTGTAGCAGATGCTGCTGCTAGAAAAGTAGTAAACGAAGGTTTAATTCAATTAGGCATTGCTGCTAATGAAGCAGAGGCCAGAAAATATTTTCCGCATGGCACTTCACATCATTTAGGATTAGATGTACACGATATGGGCCCTCGTACTTTATTACCAGGTGTAGTCTTAACAGTAGAACCTGGTATTTATATTCCACCAGGAAGTAACTGCGATAAAAAATGGTGG
>CAITGN010000111.1:0-1904 GCA_903891965.1 uncultured Bacteroidota bacterium | reverse complement strand
GCTGAGCTTTCTGACCAACCATAGACGTTGGGTTATGCGGTGAGCCACTGTACTGTGTGCGGGCTAAAATCTTGTTTGGATTGTAGTTTATAAAGGTGTAGTGTTTTATGGACTTTCCTCTGTACATGTATTTAATCGTACTGTAATCCCTAATCTGAGTTGGAAGCATGAATAGCAAACAATCTATTTCGTAGGTACTACCATTTTGGGCTGTATAGGACAAAGTGTACTTTTCAACCCAATTCTCACTTTTTGAAGATTTAATGGGTTCTACTCCGCTAGATTCCCAGAATTGGGAAACGAGAATATTATCTTTTATGTGTTTTAACTTATCGGTGGAATTCGATCCCTTAGAGGTAAGCTCATACATCATAGTCATATTTACCACAATTTTATTACCACTCGGGCTGAGGTACCCACCGGGTTGTAAATAGCTCTGATAAATTTCCTCAAGTTCTGATTTTATATTATAGTAGTCATCTAAAGTTACAAATCTATACTTATTGCCTGGGCTATCGCCCACATTCTGTTTAGCAAGCAGTGAAATTATAGTACCGGTGTCTCTAGCAAACACAAGATGCTTACTTCTCTCCCCTTTAAAATATCCGTGGATTGGGTGGGATACAGGAACTGATTCTTTTGTAAAATCAATATTAGCAATAAAAGACCGTACAGTGCTTTCATGTTTTGAGTGTATAGTATACTTTTGACACCACCAACCTGCGGCGAACTTCATTCCTAGACCATATACGTTTAACCCAGAATTATATTTGCGGTCGCCGGCTTTCAGTACCCTGTCCAGATCGTTCTGGTCTATCCCAGCCCCGTCATCGCTAATTGCCACCGTCTGACTATTTACATCGTAAGCATGAAAGCGTATAAGTATGTTTAACGGTTGCGTATTTTTCAACTCATCGCCTGGTTTTAGTATATCGTTCTCATAACTTGCTATCGAGTTATCAATGAATTCTGAAAGTGCTTTTGCGTAAGTATATTCAAAATTTTGAAAAGTTTGGTATATGTCTATACCAGGTTTGATTGTGTAATTATTTTTCGACTGCTCGTGGTTATTAAATGATTCTTCATTCTCACCCAAAAGATTTTGTGAGTAGGCTAAAGTGCTTATCTCGGCAAATTTGTGACACCAAAGAGATATACATATTCTAATATACCCCTCTTTTGTAATTGTGTCACCATTAGAATAGCAGCTTTGATCCCAGCGATTTAAAATAAAAGCGTAATCAGAGATTTTCCTAGCTAGGTCCAATTTACTACCGATTGTGTCTATATCTAGAAACTCACAAACATCTTCTAGAACCTTCCGGTGCTCTTTACTGCCTGGACCTAGACTATCTCTTGATTTGCCGTTATAAATATATTTTTGCATTAAGTCATATAAAAATTCTTTTGAGTATATAGATATTTCGTTTTTGTGCTTAACGTAATCTTCCTTGTCAACAAAGCAACCGGGTTTAAACTCTAGCATAGAACTCCTAATTTAATTACTATAAGTATCGTTACTTGATAACGCAAACAACATTTTCAAAATTTGGTTTAACTCAGTATATTTTAACATTTTTTTACGCATTTTGAGTAAAGCTTTCTTATTTATATTAATAAGCGCGCTATTTTCAAGAAAAGTAAAAGAACTAGTAATGTTTGGGTAATTTTCTGCAAAATATAAACATATTCAATACTGTATATTTTACCGCTCAGGGACAAGAGCCAACAGCAAAGAGTTGTCGAGATTCTTTGTTTTATAACATTACCACACGACATATGACTCCATATGTTGTGTACACGAGAATTCTCAATTTGCTTACAATCTATTTACGCAACCTGGTTGCAAGCTAATTTAATACAATTCACCTACCAGCAAAATTTTGGATTATTAAAATACTTAG
>CAITGN010000110.1:0-3006 GCA_903891965.1 uncultured Bacteroidota bacterium | reverse complement strand
TTTTTGGTGATAGCCACATTAAGTTTACTACAGCCTTACGGGGCAGTTCGCTTCATGTTACGGCATGAAAATTATGGAGGCAAATGTACAACATAAGCAGTAATTTTGTTAACCTAAGATTCATACCAAAAATTGGGTATTTGAATGCAAAGTCGTAAATTTGCAAACAATTGTTAGTTTTTGGATTTATTGATTTAAAATAAATTAAACTATGTTGAGAGCGCGCTGGTGGAAAATAGTATCTATAATTCTTTTGGTGTATACCTGTACTTATGGCTTTTTAGTAAAAGTGCCTAAACTCGACGACCGTTTGCAAGAGTCTATTCGTAATTTCTTTTTCCATGTACCCATGTGGTTTGGCATGATGATACTTTTATTTGTATCTCTTGTCTATGCTATAAAATATTTACGAGCTGCGAACCCAGTACACGATACTTATTCAATGGCTTATGCGTCTACTGGTTTACTCTTTGGATTTTTAGGAATTGTAACGGGCGCTTTTTGGGCCAACTATCAATGGGGTAGTCCTTGGGTGGGTGATCCAAAACAAAATGGTGCAGCCATTGCCTTACTTATTTATTTCGCGTATTTCGTTTTAAGAGGAAGTTTAATTGATACAGAGAAAAGAGCAAGACTTTCAGCAGTCTATAATATTTTTTCTTTCTTTATGTTATTCCCTACACTTTGGATATTACCAAGACTAACTGAATCATTGCATCCTGGAGGTCAGGGTAGTGATGGTAATCCTGGTTTGAATGGGAAAGATATGTCGGCGAATATGCGCACCGTTTTTTATCCAGCAGTGATAGGTTGGACATTATTAGGTGTATGGATAAGTACTTTGCACATTAGAGTTCAATTATTAAAATTAAAAAAAGAAGGACTTTTATAATATCATTCAATCAAGAATAAATAAAAACATATGTTTCAATTATTACAAACAAAGGCAGTTGACAATAGCGGCATTATGGTTCAACAAGGCAAGATTTATTTAGTCATGTCTGTGGTAACTATAATTTTAGTGGGACTATTTATATATGTTGCAAGTGTTGACAAAAAAATAACTGCACTGGAGAATAACGCTAAAGATTAAATCTAATAATCAACTACAAAGATTAACTCTAATAATTAACCCTAAAGATTAATTCAAAAATTAAACTCATTTTATGTCTGAAAATAAAGAATATAGTT
Source organism: uncultured Bacteroidota bacterium (assembly GCA_903891965.1). GTDB lineage: Bacteria > Bacteroidota > Bacteroidia > Chitinophagales > Chitinophagaceae > Sediminibacterium. Next base: position 1,815 of record CAITGN010000110.1, on the reverse strand, counting down.
TCTTTCAAAGTGTTGAAAGAAGTTTCGACAAAGCATCCAAATTTACAAGCTGGGAGCAGGGTATATTAGAACAAATTAAAGCTTGTAATAGTATTTACAGTATGCGCTTCCCTGTTAAAATGGATGACGGCCATATTGAAGTAATTGAAGCTTATCGTGTGCAACATTCACAACATAAGTCGCCTTGTAAAGGAGGTATTCGTTTTAGTATGGCAGTGAATCAGGATGAGGTAATGGCCTTAGCGGCTTTGATGACCTATAAATGTGCTATTGTGAATGTGCCTTTTGGAGGAGCGAAGGGTGGTATTAAAATTAGCCCAAGAAGTTTAAGTACTTACGAATTAGAAAAAATTACTAGAAGATATACTTCTGAATTAGTGAAGAAAAATTTTATTGGTCCTGGTATTGATGTACCCGCACCGGATTATGGAACCGGCGAGAGAGAAATGGCCTGGATCGTGGATACTTATCAATCTTTAAAGCCAGGAGAAATTGATGCAGCGGGTTGTGTAACAGGTAAGCCTATTTCATTAGGAGGCGTTAGAGGAAGAAAAGAAGCCACTGGTTTAGGTGTATTCTTTGGTGTGAGAGAAGTTTGTTTAATGGAGGACGTGATGAAAAAACAAGGATTAACAGTGGGCATTGAAAATAAAAAAGTAGTGGTACAGGGTTTGGGTAATGTGGGCTATTATTCTGCTAAATTTTTTAGAGAGCATGGCGCTATTGTAGTAGCTATTGCAGAATTTGAAGGGGCTATTTATAATGAGGCGGGTTTAAATGAAGAAGAGGTTTTTCAACACCGTAAAAAAACAGGTAGTATTTTAAATTTTCCTGGTGCCAAGAATATTGAAAAAAGTGCAGAGGCTTTAGAATTAGCTTGTGATATTTTAATTCCTGCTGCTTTAGAAAATGTAATAGACGGTAATAATGCAGCTCGCATTAAAGCAAAAATTATTGGAGAAGCCGCGAATGGTCCTTTAACACCTGAAGCAGATGAAATATTAGCCACTAGAGGCGTACTTGTAATTCCTGATATGTATTTAAATGCAGGTGGGGTAACAGTTTCTTATTTTGAGTGGTTGAAAAACTTAAGCCATGTAAGATATGGTCGTTTAGAAAAAAGATTTACTGAAAACGCCAACATACATATATTAAAACAAATAGAAGATTTAACAGGTAAAAAAGTATCAGCATCTGAAAAATTAATTATTGCACATGGTCCAGATGAAATTGATTTAGTGCATAGTGGATTAGAAGAAACTATGATTACTGCTACAAGAGAGATTATGGAAATTTGGAAAGCCAATCCAGCTATTCCAGATATGCGTTCCGCAGCATATGTATGTGCTATTAATAAAGTGGGAACTTCTTATGCTGAATTAGGTATCTTCCCTTAGTAGTTGGAAGATTTTAGTGTAAAAATATTTTATAAGTATTCGGGGAAATTTTGCAAGGCTTGCAGTTTCCCCGTTTCTATTTTAGCACCCATTGTTTCATGCCCATTGCTAATAAATAAATACTGTGCCGTTAAAACTTGTTGGTACTGTAAAATCTGTCCCATTGTTTTTTCATTTAAGGCAACCTTTGCTTCTTTACATTCAATAATCATCCAGGGCAATTCATTTTTATATACGACTATATCAAATCGTTTGGATAGCTCGCCTAATTTAATTTCTTTTTCTACCGCTATTAAACTGGAAGGATAGTGAAGTGTTTGAACAAGGTATTGCAATAGGTTCTGTCTTACCCATTCCTCGGGGGTAAGTACCACCCAACTCTTTCTAAAGGGATCAAATATTTGATCCTTCCCATTAA
>CAITGN010000109.1:0-1707 GCA_903891965.1 uncultured Bacteroidota bacterium | reverse complement strand
TTATCAAGATAGTATGTTCCCTCCTATGGAATTAGATGGCACAAAATATTATTTAAAAGCAATGAACTGTCCGCATCATCATAAAATTTTTGATGCAGAACCTAAAAGTTATAAAGACATGCCACTTCGTTTAGCGGAGTATGGCACTTGTTATAGATATGAGCAAAGCGGAGAATTATTTGGCTTAATGCGTGTGCGTTGTTTACACATGAATGATGCACATATTTATTGTACTAAAGAACAATTTGCACAAGAGTTCAAAGCGGTGAATGAAATGTATTTAAAGTATTTCAAAATTTTTGGCATTGATAAATACGTGATGCGTTTAAGTTTACACGATCCCAAAAAATTAGGACAGAAATATATTAACGAACCTGAACTTTGGTTAGAAACTGAAGCCATGGTGCGTGCTGTATTAATTGAAACAGGAACGCCGTTTGTAGAAGTACAAGATGAAGGTGCATTTTACGGACCAAAAATTGATGTGCAAATTTGGAGTATCATTGGAAGAGAGTTTACACTAGCTACTAACCAAGTCGATTTTGCACAAGGCAAAAGGTTCAACTTAAGTTTCACCAATAAAGACAACGAACCTGAAACGCCATTAATTATTCATCGTGCTCCTTTAGGCACGCACGAGCGTTTCATTGGATTTTTATTAGAACATTATGCTGGTAAGTTTCCAGTTTGGTTAGCGCCATTGCAAGTGAAAATTTTACCTATCAGCGATAAGTTCATGCCTTATGCAGAAGAAGTGCTAGCTCAATTTAAAAAAGCAGGGGTGCGCGTGGAAATTGATGACAGAAATGAAAAAATTGGAAAGAAAATTAGAGATACCGAGATAATGAAAGTGCCATATATGCTAGTGATTGGTGAGAAAGAAGTTGCAGAGAATAAATTATCTGTAAGACGTCAAGGGAAAGGTGATTTGGGTATGCTAGACAAGGATTTATTCCTAAATCAGGTACTAGAAGAAATCAAAGAAAGATTAGCGCCTATATCATAACAAAGACTATCTTTACAAAACTTAATAAACGTTTAATTACTTAATGGCATTACCGAACAGAGGACCCAGATTTAACCCAAGGTTTCAAAGACAACAAGAACCAGAGCATCGAATTAATGATCGTATTCGAGTTCCACAAATCAGATTGGTTGGAGACAACATTACAGTGGGTGTGTACAACACTCAAGATGCCTTGAAAATAGCTGCAGACCAAGGTTTGGACCTAGTGGAGATTTCTCCAACAGCCGATCCCCCAGTATGTAAAGTCATTGATTATAAGAAGTTCCTTTACGAGAAAAAGCGTAAGGAAAAAGAGATGAAGGCGAACTCTAAACAATCTGAGATTAAAGAGATTCGTTTCACTCCAGGAACTGATGACCACGATTTCGACTTCAAAGCAAAACACGCAGAGAAATTTTTACAAGACGGCAATAAGGTGAAAGCCTATGTTCAATTTAAAGGTCGTGCGATTATGTTCCAGGATAGAGGGCAACTACTTTTATTGAAATTTGCAGAGCGCTTAGCCGAGGCAGGAACTTTAGAAAGTATGCCTAAATTAGAAGGAAAGAGAATGTTTGCTATTTTCCAACCTAAAGCAGGTGGGAAAAAGAAGCCTACAGCTTAGTTCGGATATTGATTTAAACCATTGATTTTCAACCTATTTATACAATGAGTCATCCCAATACATGGAATGGCTCATT
>CAITGN010000108.1:0-1602 GCA_903891965.1 uncultured Bacteroidota bacterium | reverse complement strand
TTGTAGGTAATGAATTAGGCAATGCTATGCAAAAGGCGCTACCTAGCATAATTACTAAGTTCAATATCGTAAAAGGGTTTTTAAATTTTACAATTAGTAACGACTATTGGTTTGAGTTTATAAAAAACTTATCCCCTAATGCGTTAATGCCTGCCGTGGAGCATAAAAGAAAAATTATGGTGGAGTACTCCTCCCCTAATACCAATAAGCCTTTACACTTAGGTCATTTAAGAAATAATTTTTTAGGATGGAGTATTGCAGAAATTTTAAAACTGCAAGGACATGAAGTAGTGAAAACATGTATTGTAAATGATAGAGGTATTCATATTTGTAAAAGTATGATTGCTTGGCAATTATTTGCAAATGGAGCAACACCAGAATCAACTCATAAAAAAGGCGACCACTTTGTGGGAGATTACTATGTTAAATACAACGATGCCTATAAAGCCCAAGTAGCTGAATTAGTAGCGGGTGGTATGATGCAAGAAATGGCAGAAAAAGAAGCCCCTATATTAAAAGGCGCTCAAGAAATGTTATTGAAATGGGAACAAGGCGACGCCGCTACCCTAGACTTATGGAAGAAGATGAACGCATGGGTGTACGAAGGCTTTGAAGTGACTTATAAAAAAATTGGTTCTGATTTTTTCAAAACCTATTACGAGAGCAATACCTATTTATTAGGAAAAGAATTAGTAGAAGAAGGACTTACTAAAAAAGTATTTTATCAAAAAGAAGATAGTTCTGTTTGGATAGACTTAACACCTGATGGCTTAGATGAAAAAATTGTGCGTCGTAAAGATGGTACTTCTGTGTATATGACACAAGACATTGGATTAGCTCAATTAAAACAAAAAGAATTTAATACCGATGCCAGTATTTATGTAGTGGGTGATGAACAAAATTATCATTTCAAAGTTTTAAAATTAATTTGTCAAAAATTACAACAACCTGCTGCAGATGGTATTTACCATTTAAGCTATGGCATGGTGGAACTTCCTACCGGTAAAATGAAAAGCCGCGAAGGCACTGTGGTAGATGCAGATGATTTAGTAGACGAGATGATTAATATCTCTAAAGAAAAAACAGAAGCCTTAGGTAAGGTTTCCGATTTTACTAGCGAGCAATTAACAGAACTGTATAATACCATTGGACTGGGCGCCCTTAAATTTTTCTTATTAAGAGTAGATCCTAAAAAGAAAATGATATTCAATCCAGAAGAAAGTATCGATTTTCATGGCTTCACCGGGCCTTTTATTCAATACACCCATGCGCGTATTAAAAGTATATTAAGAAAAACAGGTACCACTGTAGATCTTACTAATAATGAGCTATTGCCTTTAGAAAAACAATTAGCCATTGAACTTTCCACCTTCCCTGCTATGGTGAATGAGGCTGCTGAAAACTTAGACCCTTCTAAAATTGCCATATACGCTTTTAACTTGGCTAAATTATTCAATACCTTTTACGCCGAACATTCTATTTCTAATGCAGAATCGGAAATTAAAAAACAATTAAGAATTCAATTGGGTATTTTAACAGCGGCTACTTTGCAAAAAGCAATGAGCGCTTTAGGTATTGCAGTTCCAGAACAAATGTAACTAG
>CAITGN010000107.1:0-6557 GCA_903891965.1 uncultured Bacteroidota bacterium | reverse complement strand
GCCCTCAGCCAAAAAGGTGTTTTTACTAAATACATACCCAAAGATAAATAGTTCTTTTGCCCATTTGAATATTATCTTTGTATAAATAAAAAAGAGCATGGATTCAAAGGTTAGAGTAAGGTTTGCGCCCTCCCCCACTGGAGGCCTCCACTTGGGCGGCGTGAGAACGGTTTTATTTAATTACTTATTTGCAAAGCATCATGGCGGGGAATTTATTTTAAGAATAGAAGACACCGATCAATCTCGTTTTGTGCCCGGCGCAGAACAGTATATTATAGACACCCTGAACTGGTGTGGACTTATTCCAGACGAAAGCACCGTGCATGGAGGTGCTTATGGCCCTTATAGACAAAGTGAAAGAAAAGCTACTTATACTCAATATGCACAAATTTTAATTGAAAAAGGTTTTGCTTATTACGCTTTTGACACCCCTGAAGATTTAGAAGAGAAAAGAAAGCAGGTTCCTAATTTTCAATACAGTCGTGCACATAGAATGGAAATGAAAAACTCTATTTCATTAAGTGAAAATGAAGTGTCTGAATTATTGAAAAAAGGCACGCCGCATGTTATTCGCATTAAAGTACCCAATGAAGAAGAAGTGGTTTTTACAGATATGATTAGAGGAGAAGTACGTTTTGATGTAAGCACTGTGGATGATAAAGTTTTATTAAAAGCAGATGGCATGCCCACTTATCATTTAGCAGTTGTAGTGGATGATTACTTAATGAAAATTACCCATGCTTTTAGAGGTGAAGAGTGGCTACCTAGTGCACCAGTACATATCTTATTATGGAAATATTTATTTGGAATAGATAAAATGCCTAAGTGGGCGCATTTACCTTTAATATTAAAACCAGAAGGAAGTGGTAAATTAAGTAAGCGTGATGGAGAGCGTTTAGGCTTTCCTGTTTTCGCCATGGATTGGAGCGACCCTATTACTAAGGAAACCACCATTGGTTTTAAAGAAAAAGGATTTTTACCTGAAGCCTTTATAAATTTTTTAGCCCTATTAGGTTGGAATGATGGAACAGATAAAGAAATATTTAGCTTGGATGAATTAATTGCAAGTTTTGATATTGAAAGAGTACATAAAGGGGGCGCTAAGTTTGATTATGAAAAAGCAAAATGGTTCAACCAAGAATGGATCAAAAGAACAGATAATAAAGTATTGGCAACATTACTTCAACCCTTTTTAGACTTTGCAAAAATTGAAGTACATGAAGCGCCTTATTTAGTAAAAGTCATTGGACTGGTAAAAGACCGTTGTCATTTATTAGCGGACTTTATAGCCCAAAGTCATTTCTTTTTTGCTGCACCCACCACTATTGACACAGCAGCTATCTTGCCTAAATGGGAAGAGAAAAAGCAGCGCTTCTTTGATGCATTAGTAAAACTATATGCACAAAAAATTGCAGAAGGTGTTAAAACATTGCCTGCAGCAAACCTTGAAGCAGGTTTTAAAGAATTAGCCACTGCGCATGAAATAAAACCAGGCGATTTATTACTACCTCTTAGAATTATGCTAGTGGGTGGTAAATTTGGACCTGGGGTATTTGACATCATTGAATCAATTGAACTTTCTGATACGAATGCAAGAATTGAACATAGTTTGCGATTAATTTCAGGAAAATAATGTAATTTAATAGTAATGAAACCCATTAGAGTATTAGTAGCAAAAGTTGGACTAGACGGACATGATCGTGGCGCAAAAATTATTGCCACTGCGCTACGCGATGCGGGTATGGAAGTTATTTATACGGGTCTTCGTCAAAGCCCTGAGATGGTGGTGCAAGCTGCCTTACAAGAAGATGTTGACGCTATTGGCATTAGTATATTATCTGGCGCACACATGACGGTATTTCCAAAAGTGTATCAACTCATGCAAGAAAAAGGTTTAAACAATGTTTTATTAACGGGAGGTGGTATTATTCCTGAACAAGACAGTATCAAATTAAGAGAAATGGGTATTGGTACTTTATTTGCTCCTGGCACCAATACTGCCGATATTGCTAGCTATATAAAAGATTGGGTCGCCGCAAATCATAAGTAATCTGCTTTTTTAATTTATAAATTGCAACTATATGTCATCATTCCACACTTTGTTTACAAAAATGGAAGATCATACTTTGATCATTACCATTAATCGTCCCGACAAATTAAACGCATTGAATCAGCAAGTAATGAAAGACTTAGATGCAGTCATGGACAGAGTATATAAATTTCCAGAAATTAAAAGTGTAGTGATAACGGGTGCAGGATTAAAAAGTTTTGTAGCAGGAGCCGATGTGAAAGAATTTGAAACCTTATCTAAAGAAGAGGCTACTGCCCTTGCTAAAAGAGGACAAGAAGTATTTTTTAAAATAGAACATTCTCCAAAACCAGTGATTGCTTGTGTGAATGGATTTGCACTAGGCGGTGGTTGTGAATTAGCCATGGCCTGTCATTTTATTATCGCTTCTGAAAGCGCTGTCTTTGGACAACCAGAAGTAAACCTAGGTATCATGGTAGGATATGGTGGCTCACAAAGATTGACTCAAAGAGTGGGTAAAGGAAGAGCCATGGAATTAGTGATTACGGGTAAAACCATTAATGCTACCCAAGCCATGAATTATGGATTGGTAAACTATGTAGTACCTCAAACAGAATTATTAGATAAAGCCTTCTCTATCTTAAGAGTAGTGCATGAAAAAGCACCTAAGTCTGTAGGCAATTCCATTAAGGCTGTAAATGCAGCTTGGAATGAAGCTGAAAATGGTTACGATATAGAAGCTACATTATTTGGTGAATGCTTTACCACCCATGATGCGAAGGAAGGTATTACTGCATTTATAGAGAAAAGAAAGCCTGAATTCAAAGGGAATTAATTTCTCCTATTTGCTTATTAATTTCCCCTATTTACTTAATTAATTTATGAGCAGTTTAGTACCTTTGCGTTAGAAAAAATAACAGTATGGAATACAGAATTGAGAAAGATACGATGGGTGAAGTGAAAGTACCTGCTAATGTTTATTGGGGTGCTCAAACACAAAGAAGTATAGACAATTTTAAAATTGCACAGGATATCAATAGAATGCCTAAAGAAATTATTAAAGCATTCGCCTATTTAAAAAAAGCAGCTGCCCTTACTAATTTTGATGCAGGTGTTTTACCTAAAGAAAAATCGGATTTAATTGGACAAGTTTGTGATGAAATTATTGCCGGTAAATTAGACGATCAATTTCCTTTAGTGGTTTGGCAAACAGGAAGTGGTACGCAAAGCAATATGAATTTAAATGAAGTCATTGCTTACCGTGCCCATGTAATTAAAGGTGGAAGCTTAAGCGATAAAGAAAAGTTCTTACACCCTAACGATGATGTAAACAAATCACAATCTTCAAACGATACCTTCCCAACGGCCATGCATATTGCAGCCTATCAAATTTTAACAGGCACCACTATTCCTGGTATTACTGCTTTAAAAAATACTTTAGAAGCGAAGAGCAAGGACTTTATGCATATTGTTAAAATAGGTCGTACCCATTTTATGGATGCTACCCCTTTAACATTAGGCCAAGAAATATCTGGCTATGTAAGTCAATTAAGTCATGGCTTAAAAGCTATTCATAATACATTAGCACATTTAAGTGAACTTGCCTTAGGAGGTACTGCAGTTGGAACAGGTATTAATACGCCTAAAGATTATTCAGTAAATGTGGCCAAGCATATTGCAAAGTTAACTGGCCTTCCTTTTATCACTGCTGAAAATAAATTTGAGGCATTGGCTGCACACGACGCTATTGTGGAAGCACATGGCGCTTTAAAAACAGTGGCAGTTAGTTTAATGAAAATTGCGAACGATGTGCGAATGTTGTCTTCTGGACCACGCAGCGGTATTGGAGAAATTTTTATTCCAGACAATGAGCCAGGTTCTTCTATCATGCCAGGCAAAGTAAACCCTACTCAATCTGAAGCATTAACTATGATTGCTGCTCAAGTAATGGGCAATGATGTAGCTATTAATATTGGTGGTTCTATGGGACATTTTGAATTAAATGTTTTCAAACCAGTGATGATTTATAATTTCTTACACAGTGCGCGTTTAATAGGTGATGGTTGCGTTAGCTTTAATGAAAAATGCGCTGTAGGCTTAGCACCTATTGAAGCCAACATTAACAAGCATGTAAACAATAGTTTAATGTTAGTGACTGCACTGAATACAAAAATTGGTTATTACAAAGCCGCTGAAATTGCACAGAAAGCTCATAAAGAAGGAACTACCTTAAAAGAAATGGCTGTGAAATTAGGATATGTAAGCCCTGAAGAGTTTGATGCATGGGTGATTCCTAAAGACATGGTCGGTTTGTAGTTAGAAGGGTTCATCTGTAATATTATATTTCATCCTTCTCGGCTCGCCATTACGCTAAAATTCATAAATTCTAACTAAAAGTCAGAACTCGCACTTCGTGCTCAAACATGCTGACTTTTTGAACGTTAGAATTTACAAATTTCTTTACGCTATGTCTCGATGTTCAGGAGTGAAATACAATATTCACTGATGAACTTTTTTAATTTAGATCTGTGCGAAAAAGAGAATTAATACTATTTCGAACGAACTTTGAGCGCAGCGATAGAGAGTGAGAAATAGGTATTTATTCTCTTGAAAGCGCAGGATGAAATATAATATTCACAAATGAATAATATATTGAAAGCTCAAACATTAAAAGAGCATTAGAAAACTCTTTCGCCATTCAAATAGGTCTTCAATACTTTTACTTGCAAAATACTATCTGTAGGTACTTTCATTAAGTCTTTATCTAAAATAATAAAGTCTGCTTTTTTACCTATTTCAATACTACCTACTTGCTTCTCCATTCTATTCGCTTTAGCTGCCCAAATGGTCATTCCACGAATGGTTTGCTCACGCGTTAAAGCGTTTTCCATTTGAAAACCACCTGCAGGGAAACCTTTGCTATCTTGTCTTGCTACGGCGGCTAAAAAAGTTTTAAAAGGATTAATTTCTTCCACAGGAAAATCGGTTCCTAGGGGTAACCAATTATTTTGTTCTAATAATTGCTTGAAGGCATAACCTCCTTTTAATCTCTCAGCACCTAATCTATCTCCTGCCCAATACATATCACTGGTGGCATGCGTGGGTTGCACAGAAGGAATAATATTGTTATCACCGAAATAATGAAAATCTTCTGCATTCAATATTTGCGCATGCTCTATTCTCCATCTTTTATCATTCTTCCCTTTCAAATACTTAGCATACACTTTTAAAATAGTTCTGTTCGCGCTGTCTCCAATCGCATGGGTACACATTTGAAAATCGGTATTAATTAATTTAGCGGCAATGCTATCAAAATGTGCGGGGCTACTTAATAAGAATCCACCCCAGCCTGGCTTGTCTGTATAATGCGCCAACAAGGCAGCACCTCTTGACCCAAGTGCACCATCTCCATATACCTTAATGCCTTTTACCGATAGTCTATCCGTTAGATAGCCGCCCTCTGTGAAATATTTTGAAGTATAGGTACTAGGCTTATCGCTTAACATTACATATAAACGCATTTTCAAATCATTGGATTTTTGCAAGGCGTCAACATAGTCAACATCTTCAGGGCTTAATCCGCAGTCGGTAATGGTAGTTAGTCCTGTAGCAAAACAATTTTGTTGTGCAGCAGTCAACCAATTTTTATAATCTTCTTTGGTGGTCTCTGGAATTTTTTTCTCAACAACACCTACAGCGTTATCAATTAATAAACCAGTTAATTTTCCATTCTGTACAGTGAACTGTCCTCCTTCAATAGTTTGACCTGCTTTCACACCCGCTAGTGCTAATGCATAATCATTGGCAATACTTGCATGATCATCTACTCTTTCTAAAATCACAGGTCTATCTGGAAATAAAATATTCAATTCAGCATTAGTAGGAAATTGTTTACCTGGAAAACGGTTCTGATCCCAACCTCTTCCTCTTATCCAACCTTTACCAGGATGCTTAATAGCAAAGGCTTTCACTCTTTCAATAGCTTCTTCCCAACTAGGCACAAACATTAAACCTACACTATATAAAGATTGTCCATAACCTAAAAAATGTGCATGCGCATCTATGAAGCCAGGATATATAATTGCATTGTTGGCATTCACTGTTGAATCAGACTTATACTCTTTTAAAATATCATCATTGGTTCCAATGGCTACTATTTTACCATCTTGTATGGCCATGGCCTCCGCCATTGTAAACTCATTATTGACCGTATAAATTTGTGCATGATGCACAATTAAATCTACTCTTTGGTTAATACAAGAACTAAAAAGCACTAAGGTTGCAAATGCAAATATTAAACGCATAATAAAAGTTTGAGAAAATAAAAGTAAGTAAAATTATAGAAAGCGCACTAGTTCAATAACTCGCAAGGCTTTAAGCCGGTATGCTTTTTAAAAGCAGCAGAGAAATGGGAAATAGAAGAATAGCCTAAAAGTGCTGAAACGTCTGTTACGCTTAATGATTTTTCATATAGCAAGTATTTAGCATGCTCCATTCTTTGTTGTTGGTAAAAATCAAAGATGGTGGT
>CAITGN010000106.1:0-1646 GCA_903891965.1 uncultured Bacteroidota bacterium | reverse complement strand
TGGTTAGAGCATCCAACTTATACAGGTAATTATAATTATATGATTAATATGGATATGGTGGGTCGTTATGATACTGCTAGAAAATTAACAGTAGGGGGCTTTGGTACCTCTAGTAAGTGGGCCAATATTTTAACTGCTGTTTCTACTTCATTGATTACCCATTATGATAGTGCAGGTTCTGGTCCAAGCGATCATGCTAGTTTTTATAGAAAAGACATGCCTGTATTATTTATGTTTACAGGTAGCCATAGCGATTACCATAAAGCCACCGACGATTGGGATAAGATTAATTATCTAGGAGAGAGTCAAATTATAAGATATGTAGAGTCTATTATTAAAACTACCGATGCAGTAGGCAAACTAGATTTTCTTAAAACCCGTGAGGCTGCCATGGGCCGTAGCACTAAGTTTACAGTAAGTTTGGGTGTAATGCCCGATTACGCTTTTACAGGCACGGGGGTTAGAATTGAAGGTGCAAGCCAAGGTAAATTAGGAGAAAAAATAGGACTAAAAGGGGGCGATGTATTATTACAAGTAGGCGATTATAAATTAGTAGATGTAATGAGTTATATGCAAGCACTTTCTAAATTTAAAAAAGGAGATGCCACTGTACTTGTGTATAAAAGAGGAGCAGACGAAATAAAAGTTGATATTGTTTTTTAAATAATTTTATTTGTGAGTAGTAAAATAATTTTAGACCAAGACGCCATTAACGAAAGCGATTTCGAGGGCTCTCGTATTTTGGGCATTACAGCGCCGATTAAAAATTATCAATTCTGTATTTTACTGAATCAATACATGGGCTTTGAATTTAGATTCAATCCCAATCATGAAATTGCACTTAAAAGAAAAAACAGAACTTATTATTTTTCTATGTACGAAGGCAATGAGCCCAATACTTCTATTCACCATTTTGTATACCATAATCAATTCGATGGCGAATATTTACTTCCCGAATTAAAGCACATGGATTTTATTTGGTGGATAAGAGGGGAGTGGATTGAAGATGAAAAAGTAAATGATATCTTACAAACAGTGCGTGGTATTAAAGGCGTACAATTAGTGGCTGAATTAACACCCGATCAAATCAAAAATAAAGGGCATCTTATTTTTGAATAAGTATACCCTTTAACTAAGTCGTAGATTATTATTCTAATCTATATAAATTCTTTTCTCTTTCGCAGCTATACATTCACCAATGGGTGAAGTATATTCAATACCCAAATCTTGTAAAATAGTTTGCACTTCTTTTAAAGAAGAAGGCGCCACTGCAATTAGTAAACCTCCATTGGTTTGCGGATCGGGTAATAATAATTTGGCTTCTGTTTCGTCTACACCAGGGCCCAAAACCACGCCAGCACTGCAAGAGCTCCAATTGCGGGCAGTAGCACCCGGTATAGTTTTTTGAGCTATATAATTTCTTACAGCGGGTATAATAGGTAATTTATTATAATCAATAGAGGCCGATAAATTACTTCCTTCCATCATCTCTGTTAAATGTCCAAGTAATCCAAAACCTGTTACATCGGTCATGGCATGTACTTCTTTTATTTTTCCTAAAGCTTCACCCGCTTTATTAATTGTAGTAAGTTGCTTTACTAAAAAATTTAAATCTTCCTCAGTTAAAACTTTTCTTTTTTGTGCAG